>QKDP01000324.1 GCA_003252055.1 Desulfobacter postgatei
ATTATGCTTTGTTTTATTTTGCCAACCATGAGCTTTGCGCAACCCGGCTATCGTCCGCCGCCGCCCCCTCATCGGGATCGGGATCATCGGGATCATGAGCTTCGAAAATGCATTGATCGTTGCTATCATCAAGAAAAGAGGTGTTTGCGGGACACCCACCACAAAAAACGCTGCCGCGATGAATTTTATCACTGCAAAAACAGATGTCATCGTAAGTTCCGGGGAGACCTCTACCGGTACGACGACCACGGACCGTGGAGAAGATAATTAATTAAGCTTTGGGTTTATCCGCTTCTTTTGGCAGTCAGGACGACCGACTGCCAAAAGATTTAGCGCCAGGGTCTGGCGCTGGGGTCTGGGTTTATTCTTTATGCCGTGCCGGCTGGTATGTACACAACGGTTCCTGGGCCAGGTAATTGCCGGTGGCCTCGTATGCCCTGGCCCGGCATCCGCCGCATACCTGTTTGTATTCGCAGATTCCGCATTTTGGTTCAAGATTGTTAAAGTCCCGCAGTTTGTTAAACACCTCTGAATTTTCCCACACATCCTTAAAGTGTTGGATTTTGATGTTCCCACAGGTGACGTCTAGAAATCCGCAGGTCTGAACCCGGCCCACATGGGAGATAAAGCAGAATCCGGTGCCTGCAAGACAGCCCCTTGTGACTGCATCAAGCCCATGGGTTTCAAAACTGACTTTTTTGCCTTCAGCCTTGGCTCGCTGGCGCAGGATGCGGTAATAGTGGGGGGCGCAGGTGGCTTTAAGCTGCAAAGCGGTTTTGTCCCGCTGGTCGTAAAACCAGTTCAGGGTTTTTTCATACTCTTTTGCGTCAATGGCCGTATCCACGATATATTTGCCCCGGCCCGTGGGGACCAGAAGGAAAATGTGGTGGGCTGCAGCCCCTAAGGTTTCTGCCAGGGCAAGGATGGCGGGAATTTCATCAAGATTGGTTTTTGTGATAACGGTATTGATCTGAAATTCCAGCCCGGCCGCCTTTGCGATTTTTATGCCGTTTACGGCCCTGTCAAAGGCCCCGTCAAGGCCCCTGAAGGCATCATGGGAGGCTGCGGTTGATCCATCCAGGCTCACGGAAATGCGTTTGATGCCGCTTTCTTTGAGCCGGGCTACATTGTCTTCATTGAGCAGGGTCCCGTTGGGAGCCATGACCATGCGAAGGCCGATTTTGTCACCATAGGCCGCAATATCAAATATATCATCCCGGAGCAGGGGCTCGCCGCCGGTGAGAATGATGATGGGTTGCCCCACCTCTCTGATCTGCTCCAGGAGTCTGAAGGATTCTTCAGTGGTGAGTTCATCGTCATAAACATGGTCTTCGGCCGCAGCCCGGCAATGCTTGCAGGTCAGGTTGCACCGGCGGGTTGTCTCCCAGGCCACAAGGCGCAGGGTATTGTTTTTACCGGCGGCGTGGGGGGCACCATGTCCCGGGGGGACTGTTCCGTGGGGGTGTGCCATCAGTTGTTCAGCTCCCTTGCCACATCAATGGCTGAGTAGGTCATGATAATGTCGGCCCCGGCCCGTTTGATGGACAACAGGGCTTCCATGATCATGGCTTTGCCGTCCACCCATCCCATCATTTCCGCCGCCTTGATGATGGAATATTCACCGGATACGTTGTATGCAGCCACAGGCAGATCAATCTCTTCCCTTACCCTGTAAATGATATCCAGATAGGAGAGCGCCGGTTTTACCATGATGATGTCCGCGCCTTCCTCAATATCCATGGTGGCCTCCCTGATGGCTTCAAGGGAGTTGGCAGGGTCCATCTGGTAGGTTTTGCGGTTCCCGAATTGGGGCGCGGATTCCGCAGCTTCCCTGAACGGGCCGTAAAAAGCAGATGCGTATTTCACGGCATAGGACATGATGGGTACATGGGAAAAACCTTCGTCATCCAGGGTGCCTCTGATCTCAGCCACGCGACCGTCCATCATGTCGGAAGGGGCCACCATGTCGGCACCTGCCTGCACATGGGACAGCGCCGTTTTTGCAAGCAGATCCAGGGTGGAATCATTGTCAATGGTACCGTCATCCATGACCATGCCGCAGTGTCCGTGGTCCGTGTATTCACACAGGCACACATCGGTAATCACGGTAAGATCCGATACCTGTTCCTTGACGGCTGTCACCGCTTTTTGAACGATACCGTCATGGGCATAGGCCTGGGTGCCAAGGCAGTCTTTTTTATCGGGAATCCCGAACAGCATGATAGCCGGGATGCCTGCCTCTTTGGCCTGTTTTGCCGTGGTGACAATGTGATCGCAGGAGAGCTGGAATTGCCCGGGCATGGAATTGATGGGCTTTTTTACGGATTTGCCTTCCACCGCAAACAAGGGAAGAACCAGGTCATCCCTGGAAAGCTTTGTTTCCCTGATCATCCGTCTGAAATTGTCCGTGGCCCGAAGCCGTCTGCCTCTGTATTCGGGAAACAGCATTATGCATCCTCCTTTTTGATCTCTTCATCCGTAAGATAACAGGCAGGATCGGAATCCCAGGGGTCATTGGCAACGGACTCGGCCCTGGCCCTGAAATTGCCGGCACAGATGTCCAGCCATCGGCATTGGGCGCATCTGCCTTTGACATGTTTTTTCTTCTCTTTCATTTTCATCAAAAACTCATTTTCAGGATCTGTCCAGATTTCGCTGAAGGGTCTGTCCTTGATGTTGCCGAAACTGATTTCCCGCCAGAACTGGTCCGGATGGACTTCACCATCCCAGGAGATGCAGCCGATGCCCCGGCCGGAGTTGTTGCCTTCATTCATCTCAAGCAGTTCGAGCACTTCGGCGGCCCGTTTGGGATCTTCCTTGAGCAGGCGTTGGTACAAGTAGGGGCCGTCTGCATGGTTGTCCACAGTGAGGATCTCCTTGGGCTTGTTACGGTCGTGAAGGTCCTTGGTGCGGTCCATGATCAGATCAAGCACCTTGCGGGTCTCCTCGTGGCTTAAATCCTCCTTGGCAATTTCCTGGCCCCTGCCGGAATACACCAGGTGGTAGAAACAGGCCCTGGGGATGTTCTTTTCTTCCAGGAGATCAAAAATGCCGGGGATGTCCTTTAGGTTTCTTTTATTGATGGTAAAACGCAGCCCCACTTTAATGCCTGCTTCCTGGCAGTTGTCAACGGCCTGCAATGCCTTTTGGTACGCCCCGGCAACGCCCCTGAACCTGTCATGGGTGGCTTCAAGGCCGTCCAGGCTGATCCCCACATAGGAGAGCCCAACCTCTTTGAGTTGTTTTGCCTTCTCTTTGGTGATCAGGGTGCCGTTGGTGGAGATGACGGCCCGCATACCTTTGGATACGGCATACTGGGCATATTCCACGAGACGTGGGTGCATCAACGGTTCCCCGCCGGAAAAAAGCAGCACCGGCACCCCGAATTCTGCCAGGTCATCCATCATGGCGATACTTTGTTCGTGGGTCAGTTCATTGTCATAGACAATATTTTCAGACTGGGCATAGCAATGGACACACTTCAGGTTACACCGCCGGGTCATATTCCAGACCACCACAGGCTTTTTGTCTATTGAGAACTGAAGCAGATGGGAGGGCAGTTTGCCTGAATGCCTTGAATAGCGTAACGTATCCGAGGGTTCCACAGTGGCGCAATAAAGTTTTGAAATTCCAATCATTTTATCTCTTTTCTGATAAGCTCGTTGAGGTAATTTTCGTGGTCGGTTAATGCATCCCTGGACAGAAAAAACCTTGCTTTCCCGGTTTTTTCCCGAATCAGGTTAAGGCCGTCAAAAAAATCCGTGTAAATTTTTGAAAGGATTTCATCCGTGGTGGCATTGTGCTCTATGAACTGCTGGATGAGAAAATCCGCTGCATCTTCTTCAAACACGACATTTAAAGCATAGTTCCTGGAAATTTCCAGTTCCATTTCTTTTACGTTGTCATAGAATTTTTTGAGCTGTTTAACCGCGTCTTCAATTTCCATGACATGGGCCGTGTAATACTGTGCCAGCATTTTTGTGCGAATCTGGGTTAAGGTCAGGCCGTGACGGATGGAAAAGATTTTCCAGTTTTTTGTTATATATTCAATGATATAATTTGAAAAAAGAGCCAGGGCATGGTTATATTCGGCCTCGTATCTTTCCTTGTCGTTGCCCTGGATAAGATCGTTTAAAACTTGTGATGGGGTGATCAGCACCTGTTTGGTGATGGCGAACTGACCGACAGATTCGGAAGGCAGTTTTTCTTCAAAGGGCAGCAGGGCTTCTTCAACCACGGATACAAGCCCCCGGGCGCCGGTATTTTCCTTGTACGCCCTTGACGCCAGCTCCTTTAACGCCTCGTCGGTGAATACCACATCAATCCCGTAGGATTTAAAATCAAGGCGTTTGCTTAAGATTACAGGATTATTGGGCATTTTCAGGATGTCGTAAAGGTCTTTCTGGGTCAGTTCATCCAGCACACAGCGCACGGGAACCCTGCCGATGAATTCGGACTCAAATCCATATTCCACCAAATCCTCGGACCGGGTCTCCTTTAAAAGCTCATTCTCTTTTTTGGCGTGGGTCAGCGATGCACCGAATCCGATGGCCTGTTTACTTAATCGCTTTTTCACCACATCTGTCAGTCCTGAAAACGCGCCTGACAGAATGAACAGAATATTGGCCGTATTCACCCGTCTGGCCGTACGTTTCCCGGTTCTCTGGAATGCCTCAAGCTCCTGCATCATAGATACGGGATCATGGGGTACCTTTAAATCTACTTCGGTCTCTTCCATGGGTTTGAGAAGGGCCCGTTGAACCCCTGTCCGGGATATCTGGGCGCCTATAACATTGGGGCTGGCAGCAATCTTGTCCACTTCATCTATGTAAACAATACC
This sequence comes from Desulfobacter postgatei, assembly GCA_003252055.1. Classification (GTDB taxonomy): domain Bacteria; phylum Desulfobacterota; class Desulfobacteria; order Desulfobacterales; family Desulfobacteraceae; genus Desulfobacter; species Desulfobacter postgatei_B. Next base: position 4,841 of record QKDP01000324.1, read on the forward strand.
ACACTCCGCAAGTTCAATGTCATCCTTGGCCTCTTTAACCAGATCCCTGATCAAATCCTCCACATCCCCGCCCACATAGCCGGTTTCGGAAAATTTGGTGGCATCTGCCTTGACAAAAGGCACTCCGATTTTTTTGGCGATAAGCTTAATCAGGTATGTCTTTCCAATACCGGTGGGCCCGAGTAAGAGGATATTGCTTTTGATATTACCCGTGATCTTGAACGGTTCCGTGATCATGGTTTCCTGATGCCGGATTCGGTTAAAATGGGTGCAGATTTTTGTGGCAAGAACAGATTTAGCCTTGTCCTGTCGAACAACATACTGGTCAAGGTAGCTGATCAGTTCCGAAGGCTTGATATTGAAATCAATCAGCTTTTTTTTCCCCGACGTAGGTGTTGCGCCGGTGATGATCTCCTGTTGGGGCTGGATGGAAGGTGTCAAAATTTTAACATTTCCACCGAATTTTTTGTTCAAAAATTCCCCAAGTTCTTTTTCGATTTTTTTCGGGTCAGGCCCGGTGGCATCATTGTGGTAAGTCATAATTAAATATAATAAGCCCGCCGGCTCATAATTCAAGGCAGAAGTTGAACAGCTTATTTTTTTTATTGTTCTTCAATACTATATAACGGCCATGGGCCGACTTGGACTATCAACACCCAGACTCAACCCACAACAAAACATGAAAGTAATTTAACAACTTATTGGGACTTTCATATAAAAAAAGCCGCGGCATGTTTGCCGCGGCTTTGAATTTATGGTGCCGAAGGGGAGATTTGAACTCCCACGGGTCTCCCCACACGCCCCTCAAGCGTGCGTGTCTACCTATTCCACCACTTCGGCAAAGACCATATTTTTATTCACTTTGCTGTTGGTGCCTGCTGTCCTGCCGGTGCAGATGCGTCCTTCATGACACTGGACTGGGACTGATGCCCTGACATGTAGGCTAAAGTCAGAGATGTGATCATGAAGATAATGGCCACGATCGTAGTAATCTTGGTCAGGATGTTTGCGGGACCTGCGGCTCCGAAAAGGGCCTGGCTGCCTGCGCCACCCATGGACACGCCCATCTCCGCGCCTTTACCGGTCTGCAAAAGCACAACAAGTATCAAAAAGATGCAAACTGCAACGTGTATCGCTATAAAAATGCCTGTCATAAGAAAAGGGTCTAAAACCTAATAATTTTATTAAAATCTTCCGGGTTCAGGCTCGCGCCACCAACCAAGGCGCCATCAACATCTTCAAGTAGCATCAGATCTTTGATATTGCCGGGTTTTACTGATCCCCCGTATAAAATCCGAATTTTTGCAGCCAAGGCTTCGGTGTATTTTTTCTTGAGCAGGTGCCGCAAAAATTCATGTACTTCTTTGACCTGCTCCGGCCCGGCCGTCTTTCCGGTTCCAATTGCCCATACCGGCTCATAGGCCAGAATCAGGGTGTCGAGATCTTCAAGATCAAAGCCTTTTAACCCATCTGATATCTGTTTGTCAAGAATAAAAAAGGTTTTATCCGCTTCCCGCTGGCTTTCGGTTTCTCCGATGCACATCACCGGGATAAGTCCTGCATCAAGGGCTGAACGGATTTTAAATCCGACGCTTTCATCGGTTTCACCAAAGTACTGTCTACGTTCGGAATGGCCGATAATGACGTAGTCGGCACCGGCATCCTTAATCATTTCCCCGGACACTTCACCGGTGAAAGCCCCTTCCTTGCCCGGGTAAATGTTCTGGGCTCCCAGCCGGACCTGGGAATTTTTGCCCAGGGCCGCTGCCACCAGGGGCAGGGACAGTGCGGTGGGTGCAATCATGATGTCAACGCCTTCTGCCCCCTTGCTTAAGTCTGCCAGCTGTTTTGCCGCAGCAACAGCCTGGGTGCCGGTCTTGTACATTTTCCAGTTTCCGGCAATCAATGGCGTTCTTGTCACAGTTCCTGTCATTTTATACCTCCTTTAAAGGGCGTTGCCTACCATGGCTGCCAGATCAACCATGCGGTGTGAGTAACCTGCCTCGTTATCGTACCATGAAAAGATTTTTACCATCTCGCCGTTGATGACATCTGTGCAGGATGCATCAACAGTGGAAGAAAGCGGGCAGGAGTTGTGATCAATGGAGACCAGGGGTTTGTCGCAATAGCCCAGATATCCCTTCAGGTCGGTTTCAGATGCCTTTTTAAGGGCCTGGTTGATCATCTCTTTGGTCAGATTCTTTTTCTCTGTGGTGACCACAAAATCCACAAGGGATACATTGGGTGTGGGTACCCTTACAGCAAGGCCGTTGAGTTTGCCTTCAAGCTCGGGCAATACCAGGGCAACCGCTTTGGCTGCACCTGTGGTGGTGGGAATCATGGATAGAGCGGCAGCCCTTGCCCGGCGCAGGTCCATGTGAGGGAAATCAAGCAGGCGTTGGTCACCCGTGTAGGAGTGGATCGTGGTCATAAACCCGCATACAATACCGAAATTTTCCAGCAGTACCTTGGCTACAGGTGCCAGGCAATTGGTGGTGCAGGATGCATTGGACAGAATATGGTGATTGCCGGGATCGTAATCTTCATGGTTTACGCCCATGACAATGGTGACATCCGGATCCTTGGCCGGTGCTGAAATAATGACTTTTTTGGCCCCGCCTTCAAGGTGCTTGCCCGCGGTTTCCCGGTTTCTGAAAAGACCTGTGCATTCCAGGACAATGTCCACACCGGCATCAGCCCAGGCGATCTGGGCAGGGTCCTTTAACGCGGTTACCCAAACCTGTTTCCCATCCACGGCAATGAACCTTTCTCCATGGCTTACCTCGTTGGGCAGACGCCCGTGCACAGAGTCATATGTGAGCAGATGAGCAATGCTTTCGGTGTCTGTCAGATCATTGATAGCCGCAACTTCAATGGCATCATTTTCCAAGGCAGCCCGAAAGACCATACGTCCAATCCTGCCAAATCCGTTAATTCCTATTTTTAAAGTCATTATCAGTCTCCTTCAAAAATGAAAATCAGTTCATACCCGAAAGGAGAAAACGGGTATGGCACTGTCAGGATAAGGACCGGCTGGTCCCTTTCAGGATGTCGCTGGCAAGGGAAATGCTTCTTTTCCCGTGTTCGATCAGGGCTGCAGCCAATGCTTTGATCTCCATCTTCTCCCGGCTTGTTACCGCTTTGAGAACAATGGGCAGGTTGACGCCTGAAATCACCTCCACCTTTCCTTCTTCAAGAAAGGCATAGGCCAGATTTGAAGGTGTACCCCCGAACATGTCGGTTAAAATAATAACGCCTTTTTCGCAAGAAACATTTTTGATTCCCTGTTTGATTTTATTTCGTAAACTTTCCGGATCTTGTTTGATGTCTATGGATATGGCTTCAAGTTTTTTCTGCTTGGCCCCCAGAATAAATTCCAGGGTTTCAATCAATGTTGCACCCAGATTCGCATGGGTGACAATTAAAAGTCCTGTCATAGTTTGCCTGTTATAATTCTTTGATGTCTCTGTCAATATCTCTGTGCTGTAAGCTTGGGTTCAGGCCCTTTTTAATCAGCCGTTCAAATACGGCCCGGGAAATGGCGACACTTCTGTGGCGGCCGCCGGTACAGCCCAGTGCGAGTGTTAGATATGCCTTATTTTCCTTTTTATATAAAGGAATGAGATAGTCAATAAGATTGTTATATTTTTTTAAAAAGGTTTTTGTTTCCGGGTTTTCCAGGACAAAGGCTTTTACCGCATCGGATTCTCCGGTATGGGGTCTCAGTTCCGGCACAAAATAGGGATTGGCCAGAAACCGCACATCCACCACGATATCTGCATCCACGGGGATTCCGTATTTGTAGCCAAAGGACATGATATGCAGTTTCATGAAGGTCTGGGAACCCGTATCCTGCGACACAAGATACTGTATTTTGGCTTTAAGCTGATGCACATTGAAATGAGAGGTGTCAATGATCTGGTGGGCCAGCTTTCGGATGGAGGCCATGCTCTGTTTTTCAGTCCGGATGCTGTCCAAAAGGTTTTTTCCATCATCCAGGGGGTGGTGCCTGCGGGTCTGACTGAACCGTTTGACCAAGGTTTGGATATCGGCTTCAAGAAAAATGATGACCGGAGAAACGCCCATCTCTTCTAAAGCCGAAAGGCCTGAAACAAATGTATTTATAAAGGTTTTTGACCGCATATCCATCACAAAGGCTGCACCGTTGACCTTGGAACTCTCCCCTATCGGCAGTTCAAGCACCTTGGGTACAAGTTCCATGGGCATGTTGTCAATGCAGTAAAAGGATGCATCTTCAAATGCCTGGGCAACGGTCGTCTTCCCGGAACCTGAAATTCCTGTGATGATATAAACCTTGAGGTCTGCCATTATTAGAATTCTTCGTCATTCTCCAGAATGATCTGATGAATCTGTTCTGTTGAATCTGCCGATAACAGGCGTTCTTTAAACTGATCCATTTTTAGCCGCTTGGAAATATGGGCAAGAACCTTCAGATGTCCCCCTGTGGAATGCTCAGGGGTTAAAAGCAGAAAGAAAAGATGGACCGGCCGGTTATCCAAAGAATCAAAATCAATGCCTTTGATGCTGCGCCCAAATCCCACAGCAATGGATTTCACTGTATCCAGCTTGCCGTGGGGAATGGCGATGCCGCCGCCGATGCCTGTGGATCCTAAGTTTTCCCGTTCCATCAGAACGCCTGCAACATCTTGGGCTTCGGCCCCGGCCACCGGCGCAACAGCCTGGGACAGTTCTTTTATGATCTCTGATTTATTTTTGGCTTTCAGATCTGCGATAATGGCGTCCAGCTTTAGAATGTCACTGATTTTCATTGGTTCCATCCTATCCTTGGGGGGCGATCAGTCCCAGTTTTCCGTTATTTTGTTTATAAATCACATTGACTTGTTCTGTGCGGGCATTAATAAATACATAAAAAGATTTTTTGCCCGATTCCAGCTCAATCACCGCATCCTCAATGTCCATGGGTTTTGTTTCAAGGGGCTCTTCAACAATATCACCCATGTCCCCGGGCAAAGGTTCATCAATGCTGAACTCCCGGGTATCCATCAGGCTTGACTTGTTGCCTGACATGTGTTTTTTGATTTTTTCCTTATGCTTTGTGATCTGGCCTTTGACTTTATCCACTAAGGTGTCAATTGCGGCATACATGCTTTCGGACGCTTCTTTGGCATGGATGTTAAGCGACCCGCAGGCTAAGGTGATTTCGGCAATATGTCTTATTTTTTCAACGCTTAATACAACATTGGCCTCGGCCGGGCCGTCCAGCATCTTGTCAAACCGCTTAAGCTTTTTAGTTACATAGGATTTCAGGGAATCGGATGCATCTATTTTTTTGAACGTGATAGTGACCTGCATAGATTAACTCTCCCTTTATATTTGTTTGCGTTTATTGGACGGTAGAATATTGAGCACCTTTCTGTATTTCGCCACTGTGCGCCGGGCAATCTGAATGTCTGATTCCTGCAGAATTGCGGCGATTTTATCATCACTGAGGGGCGCGTTGGGATCTTCATTGTCAATAAGTTGTTTTATTCTCTCCTTGACGCTGGCCGATGCCATGGAAGGCCCGTCAACCCGTTCTATGGAACTGTTGAAAAAATATTTGAGTTCAAACAGCCCCTGGGGGGTGTACGCATATTTGTTGGTGGTCACGCGGCTGATCGTGGACTCATGCATTTCAATATCTTCGGCAATATCTTTTAAAATCAAAGGCCGCAGATAGGCAATACCCTTTTCAAAAAATTCCCTTTGAAACTTTATGATGCTTTCCATGACCAGGTAGATGGTTTTCTGGCGCTGATGAATGGATTTTATCAGCCAGGAGGCGGACTGCATCTTTTCATTGAGATAGGTCTTGGTCTCCTTGGGAATTTTTTTGCCGGTGGCCACAGCCTCTCTGTAGAATTTTGAAATTCGTAATTTGGGAAGCCCGTCATCATTCATAACGATCTTGAATTCATTTCCGACCTTGTAGACGTAAATATCGGGGGTGATGTAGGCGGGTTCCTCGGTGGCAAATTTCCTGCCCGGCTTGGGTTCAAGAAACCGTATGATTTCTACTGCGGCCCGGACATCCTCAACGGAAATTTTAAGGGCCTTGGCAATTTTTTTACTGTTCCTGTTTTCAAGATTTTTTAAATGATCTGTAATGATCTGGGTGATGATATCGTTTTCAATGCCAAGCTGCCGGACCTGGATGAGAAGTGTCTCGCACAGGTTTCTGGCACACACCCCTGGGGGGTCGAAGGTCTGAAGTACAGCCAGCACCGCTTCAACGGTTTGTATGTCGGCCTGGGCTGTCTGGGCTATTTCCTCCACGTCGGCGCATAAATACCCGTCCCGGTTCAGGTTGCCGATGATGATATGGCCGATGGCTTCCTCCTGGGCCGGCAGATCCGAAAGCATCAGCTGCCATTTCAAATGCGCTTCAAGGGTCTGTTTCTCGGATGTGAATGCTTCGTAATTGGGGGCTTCACTGTTTTCAGACTCCATGTAGATTCTGCCGGTGGAGTTGTATTCATTAATATAGTTTTCCCAATCGGTATCCGAGCGCACCCGCTCTTCAATCGTGACTTCCGTGACAGGGGCTTCGGTTTCCGTTTCCCGGGGCTCGGTTTCCTGGGCCGTGATGGCTTTATCAGAGGCATCGTCCATGGAGACTTCTTCAAGAGCCGGATTTTGCTCCATTTCCTGCTGGATCATTTCGGCCAGTTCAAGCCTGGACAGCTGAAGCAGTTTAATGGCCTGCTGGAGCTGGGGTGTCATGACCAGCTGCTGGGTCAGTGCAAGGCTCTGTTGTAATCCAAGTTCCATGATTAAAGTCTGAAGTTATCTCCCAGGTAAATTCGTTTGGCCAGCTTGCTTGAAATAATTTTTTCCGGCGGCCCTGATTCCATAACTGCTCCCTGGCTCATGATATAAGCTGTGTCGCATACGCCTAAGGTTTCCCTGACATTGTGGTCGGAAATCAATATGCCGATGCCTTTGTCCGTGAGCTGGGATATGATCTGCTGAATATCAATGACTGCCAGAGGATCAATGCCGGCAAAGGGTTCGTCCAGCAGGATGAACAAGGGGTCTGTGGCAAGCACCCTTGAAATTTCCAGACGGCGCTTCTCTCCACCGGACAGGGACCTGGCCTTTTGCCCGGCTAAGGCCCGTATTCCAAGTTCTTCCATCAGGCTTTCGGCTTTCTGGTTGATGTCTGCGGCTTTTTTGTCAATCACCTCCAGAATGGCCGTTATATTTTCCCTGACAGTCAGTTTTTTAAATATAGAACTCTCCTGGGGCAGATACCCGATGCCTTTCCTGGCCCTGATATACATGGGATATTGGGTTATATCCTCCCCGCCGAGATGGACCCTGCCTTTTTCAGGCCGGATCATGCCCACGGTCATATAAAAAGTAGTGGTCTTGCCGGCACCGTTGGGTCCTAAAAGCCCGGTTACCTTGCCCTGGTCCACGGTCAGGCTGACCTGATCCACCACGGTTTTACCGCTATATGTTTTTACAAGGTTTTCCAGTACCAGTCGGCTCATCTATAAAGACCCGTCCTGGTCTTCGGCATCGAAAAATGCCTCGACCCTGGTCTTTTCGGTACTTTCCACAACCACCCGGTCCTGGGCCTTAAACAGGGTAATCTTTTTGCCGGTGATCCAGCTTTTTCCCGTAAGCAGACGGGGGTGTTCCCCGGTGAGCACCAGTATCTCATCTGCGGTGTCATAATCCGCCTGATCCGAGAATGCTTTACGCTCCCCTTCTGTGTATTCGACATTTCCCGTGGCAAGAATCCGCTTGACGTTTGACCGGCCTTTCTTTTTGGTTTGCGCGGTATGGAAAAAAACTTTGATCGAATCTGCTGAAAGCATACTGTCTGCCCGAACAGCTTTGACCTTGCCCATGAATTCCACCATGGACCGGTCTTTGCTGGCGACCATTTTATCCGAAGTGATTTTCAGGTCAGTCGGCGGCTGTTTTTTATCAGCGGTTTTGTTGCCCTGGGCTGCAAAGGATACCTGTGTAAGAAGAAACAACAGTATCAGCAATAAAACCAAAGAGAGGTTATAACATATCGGAATCCTGACTATTTTCACTAAACTGTCCTTCTACGTGTCCTTTTAAAATGATCAGATCCTGGTTCAGCAGGATCTCCATGCTGTCTGCTTTTATAATGGAAGTCCTGTCATCAAGTGTAACCCTTGAATCTGAGCGTATTATATGCGGTTTTTTGGCATAATGCAACGTTTCACTTGTCAGGGTGCAGTTCTGATACCGGACTATGATATTCTTTGAAAAGATCATGTCATGGGTCTCGGTGTCGAGTTCTCCCTGGGCTGCTGTGAGAAGGACTTGTGTGTTCTGCTTTGTGTAAAAAACAATGTTCACATCTTTGAGAACCGCTTTGTGCAGGTCTTTGAGCAGGGCGGCGCTGGACGCTTTAAGCTTCCACTCGGTGATGCCGTTTTTTTTGGAAATCTGTTCAAGGGCGTTGAGTTTGAGCGCAGCCTTGTCATCCACCTCGATATTTTCAATCTTGATGGGTGTGGAGAGCAGATGGTTGATATAATAATAGGCACATAACCCCGCAAGCATGAGACTTAAAAGCAGAGTCAGGGGAAGTATCAGTTTTTTTTTGCCGACGCTGCTCATGACAGAAACCTTGAAATAGAAGTTTCCCAAAGGCCTTTGGCTTTGAGGATGGCTTCACAGACCTGGCGGACCGCTCCTTTTCCCCCGGGCAGATCCGTAATCATATCCGCCCTGGCTTTAACTTCGTCAGGGGCGTCGGCCACAGTAAAGGCGAATCCGGCCCTTGTCATGGCGGGCAGGTCTATCAGATCATCTCCCATGAATGCAATATGTGCGGTGCTGATTTGCGTGCTTGCAGATATGGATGCCAATGCCTTGGCCTTGTCTTTGGTACCGTCAAAAACCAGGGTGATGCCCAGATTGTCGCACCGGTGGCCCAGGGCGCCGGAGATTCTTGCCGTGACAATCCCGACATTAACGCCTGACTCCATGAGCAGGCGGATGCCGAGGCCGTCTTTTACATTAAAGCTTTTGATCTGTTCACCGGTGTCTGTATAGGTAATGCTGCCGTCGGTGAGCACCCCGTCCACATCCAAAAGCAGCAGCCGGATATCTGCCAATTGTGTTGTCATAAAGCTTGTCCTGCAACTTTTCTGATTTTGACCAGATGGGTTAAAAGCGTTTTCATCTGATCCAGGGGAATGGAGTTCGGTCCGTCGCACAGGGCTTTGTCCGGATCGGGATGGGTTTCCATGAATAGTCCGTGGGCACCGCAGGCCACTGCCGCCCTGGCAAGGGGGGGCACAAACTGTCTTTCCCCTGCCGATGCATTGCCGCTGCCGCCGGGAAGCTGAACACTGTGGGTGGCATCAAAAATCACGGGTATGCCTGATTCCCGTAGAATCTGTATGGATCTGAAATCCACCACAAGGTTGTTATACCCGAAACAGGTGCCGCGTTCCGTAATAGCAATGTTATGGTTTCCTGTGGATTTTGCTTTTTCGACAATATTTTGGCAGTCGGCCGGCGCAAGAAACTGGCCCTTTTTGATGTTCACGGGTTTACCTGTCCTGCAGGCGGCTAAAATCAGGTCTGTCTGGCGGCATAAAAATGCCGGGATCTGGATGATATCAAGCACCTTAGATGCTTTTTCGGCCTGATCAGGCAGGTGGATATCAGAGATGACAGGGATGTCAAGTTCGGTTTTAATCTGTTTTAAGATTTCAAGACCACGTTCGGGGCCGGGGCCCCTGAATGACTGGATGGAAGTGCGGTTGGCCTTGTCATAGGAGGCTTTAAAAATATAGGGTATGCCCAGATCGCTGGTGACCTGTTTCAGGTATTTTGCAATACCAAGGCTTGTGTCTAAATCCTCTATAACACAGGGCCCGGCAATTAGAAAAAAACAATTTGGGTTGTTTTGGGTCAGGTCAAAAAAAAAGTTTGTCATACGGTATATCCTTAAAACATGAAAATAATGATAGCCTTAATTATTATTCGTCCGGGTAAAATGTCAAGATGGATCGGTACCCGGGAAAATTCCTTGATAAGAAAAGCGTTTGCTGTTATCCTAAATTGATTTTTAATGTAGCCGCCTAACTTCTAGCCGCCTAACTTCTTGAAAAATAAGGTTGTTTTATGAAAAGAAAGCTGTTTCTGATTATATTTCTGGCCATTGTCGTGCCTGTGGGTTGGGTTCTGTTTTGTAAATATGAGAGCGATGTGCCCAAAGCAGATATCCGTCTGCCCTCCCAGTATCTGAAACAATCCTTTGAAATAAACTTGACTGCAACGGATAAAGGAACCGGTTTGAGGCATGTCACTGTTTCACTGGTGCAGAAGGATAATGAAAAAGTCCTTTTGGATAAATCTTATCCACCCTCTTCCATTCAGTCTTTGTTCAAAGATAAGATAGTTCCATTCGATAACTTTGTCATTCCCGTAGAAACGCGTAAATACGGGATGAGTGACGGCCAGGCCGTTATCCGGGTTGTTGTAACTGATTATGCATGGCGTAAATGGACCAAAGGCAACCGCCTTTACGAAGAGCGGCCGGTGATTATTGATACGGTGCCCCCCCAACTCCAGGTTTTGACCTCCCAGCATAATGTGTCCACGGGCGGTGTCGGCCTTGTGATTTACAAATCTGATGAAGAAAATGTCCAAAGCGGTGTCAGGGTGGGGGAAAATTTTTTCCCCGGATATGCCGGTGTGTTTGATGATCCCAAGGTGATCACAGCCCTGTTTGCCCTGGATGATACCCAGGGACCGGATACCCGCATCGTCGTGGAAGCCCGGGATCCGGCCGGAAATGAGACCAAACGGGGATTTTACCATTATATTAAAGATAAGAACTTCAGGTCCGACACCCTGGGCATCTCAGACGCTTTTCTGGAACTCAAAATGCCTGACTTTGACCTGGGGCCCATGGAAGCACAGTTTTTGACAGCAGAAAATCCGTTACTGGCAAAATTTTTATATATTAACGAAACCCTTCGTCAGCAGAATGTGGAAACCGTACTTAAAGTGCCTTCGGACACCCGTGCCGAATTAATGTGGGAAGGCCGTTTCAGCCGTCTTCCCGGGGCTGCCAACCGGGCCCAGTTTGCCGATAAACGCACCTATAAATACAATGGCAAGGTCATCAGCCATTCCACCCATTTAGGTATTGACCTGGCCTCCACATCCAATTCGCCGGTGGGCGCGGCCAACAATGGGCGGGTCATTATGGCGGAAAATGTCGGCATTTTCGGCAATACCATCATCATTGACCACGGGCTTGGTCTTGCCAGCCTTTATTGCCATTTAAGCCAGATGAACGTGACCAAAGGCGATATGGTTAAGCAGGATGATATCATTGGCCGTACCGGCATGACCGGGCTTGCCGGCGGCGATCATCTGCATTTTTCCATGATGCTTCACAATATGTTTATCAACCCCGTGGAATGGTGGGATGAGACCTGGATAAAAAACAACCTCACCTCAAAAATCGAGTCTGTTAAAGCTCAGATTCAGTAACTGTATAACTTTTAAAAAATTCAGGACAATTCAAATCATGAGCACCTGTCAGGTGAATAAGACCTATGAAGAGATAAACGCCAAAATTGCGGCTGGACAGGCTGTGGTGGTAACGGCGGAAGAGATCATTGATATCGCGGAAAAACAAGGGATTGTGGAAGCGGCTCGTAAAGTGGATGTGGTTACCACCGGCACCTTTGCGCCCATGTGCTCATCCGGGGCGTTTATAAATATCGGCCAGTCCAAGCCTGTGATTCGTACCACCAAAACCTGGTTTAACAATGTGCCGGCCTATTCGGCCATTGCAGCGGTGGATTGCTATCTGGGGGCCACGGCTGTTTGTGAAGATGATCCCTTGAATAAATACCATCCCGGAGAGTTCAATTACGGCGGCGGGCATGTCATCCAGGATCTTGTGGCCGGCAAACAGGTGCATCTGAGGGCGGAAAGTTATGCCACAGACTGTTATCCCAATCTTAAAATTGAGAAAATGGTCACTTTAAATGACCTGCCCAATGCCATACTGTGTAACCCGAGAAACGCCTATCAGAATTATAATTGCGCCATCAACCGGTCGGACAAGACAAAGTACACGTACATGGGCACCCTGAAACCCCATATGGGCAATGCCAACTATTCCACATCCGGATGTTTGAGCCCTTTGTTTAACGATCCCTATTTGAAAACCATCGGTCTGGGCACAAGGATTTTTCTGGGCGGAGCCCAGGGATATGTCACCTGGACCGGTACCCAGCATAAAAAAGATGTGCCCAGAGGCCTTAACGGCGTTCCTTTAAGCGGGGCAGGGACCTTGTCCGTTATCGGGGACCTTAAGCAGATGTCACCTGAGTGGCTGGTGGGACAGAGCATCCGCGGCTATGGGGTGTCGCTGTCTGTGGGCCTTGGCATCCCCATTCCCATCTTAAATGAAGAGATCCTTAAATATACGTCCGTGTCTGACGAAGAGATTTTTACCCAGATCATCGACTACGGATATGATTATCCCCAGGGAATATCCAAGTCCTACGGCCAGGTCAGTTATGCCGAGCTTAAAAGCGGGACGATCACCATCAAGGGCGAAAAAGTTCCCACCGTGCCTTTGTCCAGTATGGTCCGGGCAAGAAAGATCGCCCAGATCCTGAAAACTGAAATTCAGCAATCCAGGTTTTATATCGGGGTTCCCCAGCATCTGTTCTGCTAGCAAGGAACATGAGACTATAAACAAGAGACAAGAGCGTGAACCTGGGTGTTAACATCCCGGGTTGGTTCATTGCTGTTATGATAAAGAATTAAAAAAATGAGTAAAAAAAAGAAAAGTTCCTGGCGGGAGAATATTGAAGCGATTCTCATTGCCGTTGTTATTGCTCTGTTTATCCGTACCTTTATTTTTCAGGCCTTTAAGATACCTTCCGGTTCCATGCTTGAGACACTTCAGATCGGGGACCAGATCCTTGTCAACAAATTTATTTACGGGGTGAAAATTCCCTTTACCAATGGAAAAACCCTGATCCCGGTAAAAGATCCCCAGCGCAATGACATTGTGGTGTTCAAATATCCGGAAGATCCGTCCAAGGATTACATCAAGCGGGTTATAGCCGTTGCAGGCGACACCCTTCAGATTGTAAATAAAAAACTGTATGTCAATGACAAACTTGTCACTGACCAGCCCTGGGCCCATTACGAGGACCCCCGGATTCTGCCGGGCCAGATCACCACCCGGGATAACTTAAGAAAAATCACCGTACCGGACAACAAGCTTTTTGTCATGGGGGACAACCGGGACAACAGCCATGATTCACGATTCTGGGGATTTGTAGATCTAAGTGAAGTGCGGGGCGAAGCCATTATTATTTACTGGTCCTGGGACAAGGCGCATTTCAGTGTCCGTTTGAACCGGATCGGCACCTTGCTGTTTTAAGGAATTATAAACATGCGGTTTGAAAAAAAAGATATTCTGGATATTGATTCCCTGAGCCGTGAGGAAATCACTTATATCCTGGACACGGCCCGGGGGATGAAGGAGATTTCCCAGCGGGCCGTCAAGAAAGTGCCCACCCTTCGGGGAAAAACCATTGTGCTTTTTTTCCAGGAACCGTCAACCCGGACCAAGATGTCCTTTGAACTGGCCGGCAAACGTCTCTCCGCAGACACGGTGGCCATATCCAAATC
>QKDP01000175.1 GCA_003252055.1 Desulfobacter postgatei
ATTGCAGCGCTTCTTCTGGGAGGCCAGGAGCTGCTTCGCGGAAAAAAACACACCACAAAACTGATGGGCCTGTTCGACCGCTGGGTATCCCCCATGATACCCAGTGTGTTCGGATTCACGGTGCTTCTCGGGGGAGCCATCCTGCTGTTTTCCGGGGCAACGCCTGCTCTGGGGCCGCGGATTGAGCACTTGAAGGAATTTTTTCCCTTGCCATTCATTGAAGTTTCCCATTTCCTGGGCAGCATCGCAGGCATGGGGCTTCTTCTGCTTGGCCGAGGACTTCAGCGGCGTCTTGACGCGGCCTACATGCTGAGTGTAATTTTGCTTTTCCTGGGCATTGCGGCTTCCCTGGTCAAAGGCTTTGATTATGAAGAAGCCGCCGCACTCACCGTAATACTGGCTGCCCTGTTGCCCAGCCGCAGGCATTTTTACAGAAAAGCATCCCTATTCAGCCGAAAATTCAGCCCGGGATGGACCACAGCTCTCCTGATTATCCTTGTGTCGTCCACCTGGCTGGGATTTTATGCCTACCGCCATGTGGAATATGCAGACTCCCTTTGGTGGCAGTTTACCTTTAAGGGGAATGCGGCCCGTTTCCTGCGGGCCACCCTGGGCGTGTCGGTCATGTGGCTGTTTTTCGCTCTGGCCCGTTTAATGAGACCCGGTGTTCCCATGGCCCGGTTTCCCAATGACGACGAATTAAAAACCGAGATCCTCCCCATCGTACGCCGGTCGGAAAGTGCCACGGCCAACCTGGCCCTTCTGGGTGACAAGCTGATTAACATGAACCAGGACAAAGACGCCTTTATCATGTACGGAATTGAAGGAAAAAGCTGGGTGTCCATGGGTGATCCCGTGGGGCCGGTGACGGCGTGGCCGGATCTGATCTGGCGGTTCCGGGAATTGGCTGACCAGGCCGGAGGGTGGCCCGTGTTCTATCAGATAAGCCATGAATGGCTCCATATGTACCTGGATATGGGATTTACCATGGTCAAGCTCGGTGAGGAGGCCCGAGTTCCCCTTGAAACCTTCAATATCGGCGGTCATGCATGGAAAAACCTGAGAAGCTGCAAAAATAAATTTGAAAAGACAGGATTCGTGTTCACCGTTCTTGAGCCGGAGCAGGTCTATCTTCGCATGGAAGAACTCAAGGCCGTTTCCGATGCCTGGATTGAAATAAAAAGCGGCCGGGAAAAAGGATTTTCCCTGGGTTTTTTCAGTCCGAAGTATCTGTCCATGAATCCCGTGGCCATTGTGGAAAAGGACGGCAAGATCGAAGCTTTTGTCAATCTGTGGCAAAGTGCCGGAAAGCAGGAACTCTCCGTGGATCTCATGCGGTTTACACCTGGTGCGCCCAACGGTATCATGGATTACCTGTTCACGGCGATCATGCTCTGGGGCAAGGAAACAGGTTATGCCTGGTTCAACCTGGGTATGGCACCTTTTTCCGGCATTGAAGCCTCCCATGTGGCACCGTTCTGGAACAGGCTGGGTGCCTTTGTGTTCAATCATGGAGAGACGGTGTACAATTTCCATGGGTTGCGGCAATACAAGGAAAAATTTGACCCGGTCTGGTCGCCACGCTACCTTGCCGCACCGGGAGGGTTGGCTATGCCGGCGGTTTTTACCAACCTTGCGTCACTGATTTCAGGCGGTGTCAAAGGATTGCTTTTGCATTAAACCGTCCGGGCTGATTGTTCATGCCCGGCAGGGGTGTTGCAAGGCTGTTAATTTGTAATTTATAAGGACGTTTATATGACTTATTGTGTTGCAGTTCTTGTTGATGAGGGTATCTCGTACTGTTCCGACTCGCGGACCAGTGCCGGTGTCGATCAGATAAATAGCTATTCCAAGATGTTTCGCTTCGGACAGGATGGAAAACGTCAGTTTGTCATTCTGTCAGCCGGAAATCTTGCAACAACCCAGGCTGTTATTGAACAATTATCCAAAGATATCTCTACCCAGGCAACGATCAATTTAAATACGGTGGCGGACATGACTGAAGCTGCCGATTATATTGGCCAACTCAGCGTCAAGGAGCAAAGAAAATCCGGTGGAGGCAATGTCTATGAAGCCTCATTCATTCTCGGCGGCCAGATTTTTGGAACACCGCCACATCTGTCATTGATTTACCCACAGGGTAATCACATATCCACCTCTGAGGAGACGCCGTTTTTACAGATTGGAGAAACCAAATACGGCAAACCGATTTTGGACCGCATCATTACAACTCAAACACCCCTGAATATGGCTGCACTTTGTTCGCTGATTTCCATGGATTCAACCATGCGAAGCAATCTTTCCGTAGGACCGCCAATTGATATACAGTTGTACCACGCTGACAGCTTTATCGGTGGTGAATACTACCATCTGTCTGAAGACAGTGAATATCTCAGAGATGTCAATCGGATTTGGAATGAACGGATGATTGAAAGTGTTGCAAGCATGCCGCCTTTAGACAGCGCCCTTGCGGTAACCAGTGATAAAGGAAGCGATCCGGTTCTATGAAGAATACGATGAATCAGATGCCATATGACTATCAACGATTACGATGAGTTGAAAAGAAAATATGATGCCCTGCTTGAAGAGAACAAAGCTCTCAAAGCAAAAATCCGGGAATTAGACCCCAAATCTGAAAATAGTATTTCCCATCATAAGCCTGTCCAATCCGGAGAAACAGTATTCAGTAACCTTGAGAAGCCTGCATCGAACCCAAAATCAGGTGCAGCAGTACCTCTGGGAACATCTGCCGGTTCAGTTACCCGATTCTCTCAAAATCATGAAAAGATATATCTTTTCATGTCACTGTTTAAAGGCAGGACCGATGTCTATGCAAAAAAATGGCAAAGCAGAAAGGGCGCTTCAGGATACAGCCCGGTCTGCCTGAATGAGTGGGTTCCCGGGATTTGCAATAAACGCAAAATAAAATGTTCAGCATGTGGCAATCAATCGTATGGGGCGCTAAACGAATCCGTTGTTGAAAAACACCTCAGAGGCGAATACGTCATCGGGCTTTATTCCATGAATCTTGATGAAACCTGTCATTTCCTGGCTATAGATTTTGACAAACAAGGATGGAAACAAGACATTTCGGTTATCCGGAACATCTGTTCGGAATTTGAAATACCGGTTGCAATAGAGCGTTCTCAATCCGGCAATGGCTGCCATGCCTGGTTTTTTTTCGAACAAAAAATTCCTGCAGCCTTTGCCCGAAAATTCGGGACAGCATTATTGACCCACGCCATGGGCAAACGGCATCAAATTTCGTTTAAGTCCTATGACAGGCTGTTTCCCAATCAAGATACCATGCCGGACGGCGGTTTTGGCAATCTGATCGCCCTGCCGCTCCAGAAAAAGGCCCGGGATAAGGGCAATGCAGTGTTTATCCGTGAGGATTTCAATCCGTACCCGGACCAATGGCAGTTTTTATCCGGCATTCAAAAGCTGAACGAAAAAGATCTGACATCGTATATCAACAGGCTGATCCGGGGAAACGACCTGGGCGTGCTGAAAGAAGAGACATCAGAATCCAAACCGTGGGAAAAACAGCAATCCATTGACCTGAAAGCCAAAGATTTCCCTAAAACGGTTAAAATGATTAAATCCGGCATGCTGTATATTGAAAAAACAGGATTAAGCCAGAACGCATTAAATACCCTTAAAAGGTATGCGGCCTTTAAAAATCCTGTATTTTATAAAGCCCAAGCCATGAGGAAGTCGACATTCGGCAAACCACGGGTCATTTCCTGCTCAGATGATTATAAAAACCATATAGCCCTGCCCCGCGGCTGCGAAATCGATGTCAAATCTTTGCTCAAGGAAAAGAATGTTACCCTGATACAGGAAGATAAATCTAATGCCGGAAAAGTGATCAATGTTGAATTCAAAGGTGAATTACGGGATGAACAGCAACTTGCAGTTGATGCATTGTCGGCACATGACAATGGTGTGTTATCCGCTGCTACGGCTTTTGGGAAGACTGTTGTCGGCGCAAAATTGATCAGCATGAAAAAAGTGAATACCCTGGTATTGGTTCACCGGCAGCAGCTGCTTTCCCAGTGGCGGGAACGGCTGGAACAGTTTCTTGTCATCAATGAAGCCCTTCCTGAACCACCTGAAAAAAGAGGCCGTAAAAAAGAACAGACAATCATCGGCCACATGGCAGCAGGCAAAGACAGCCTCAGTTGCATTGTCGATATAGCAGTCATGCAATCATTGAATACCAAAGGAGATGTCAAAGACGTCGTAAAAAATTATGGGATGATCCTGGTGGATGAGTGCCATCATGTTCCTGCAGTTACTTTTGAACAGATATTGAAGAAAGTCACAGCAAAATATATTTACGGTCTGACAGCAACCCCTGCCAGACCCGATGGGCATGATCCTATTATTTTCTTTTACTGCGGGCCTGTCCGGTTTTCAGTGGATGCAAAAAAGCAGGCTGAACAGCGCCCCTTTGATCATTATTTAATCCCGAGATTCACATCTTTTAGAATGCCACCTGGTGAAGACGAAGCATTATTGTCTCTTCAGGAAATAAAAGGCGGTTTAGTATCCGATGAAATCAGAAATCAACTTATTATAGACGATGTCGTGGAATGCTATGAAAAGGGCAGAAAGTCACTTATTTTAACGGGGCGGGTCAGTCATGTGGCAAACCTTGCGGCAAAACTGAAAGACAGAATATCAAATGTCATAAGTCTGACGGGCGGTATGGGAGATAAGAAAACAGCCCAGGTCATCGGTGAAATAAATGAAATTCAGGATACAGAACCCTTTGTACTGGTTGCAACAGGCAGTTATATTGGTGAAGGTTTTGATGAAGCGCGGCTGGATACATTATTTTTAGCCATGCCCATTGCCTGGAAAGGGACATTGCATCAATATGCCGGCAGACTGCACCGTTATTTTAAAGGAAAAAAGGATGTCCGGATTTATGATTACATTGATCTTCATGTAAAAATGCTTGAAAAAATGTACGGAAAACGGCTGAAAGGATATGCTTCAATCGGTTATAAAACCAAAGCCTCAAAGTTTCCCGATGCACCGACCAACCTTATTTTTAATAAAGACGATTTTTTT
>QKDP01000263.1 GCA_003252055.1 Desulfobacter postgatei
TTTGAAATTTGCACCATTTTAATTTCAGGAAAAAATTTGTTAAATATTTCAAAATTTGGGCTCAAATTATTATCGTTCCATTTTACCTCTACTAATCTGGAAGGCCCGTTATTTCAATACTATTATTAATAATAGGCTCTGTTCCCTTTAGATGTTAAAAATCAGTTAAAGGTAGATGGTTAAAGGGTTTCCCCTTTAGAGTATCAATGCCTATCATAGCAACTTTTAAAGCCTTACTTACAGTGGTTTCGTCGTTGTTTGGCATTGGTTTCAACAATTAAAGGGAACATAGCCTAATAATATACAGTTTTTAACCCTCTAACGCCACCCCCTTTCTTCCCGCCTAAACCATAATAACTAAAACCACCGTATTAACATGGTCCCCCCAACTATCAATACAATTCCGGTAAGATAGAACCAGTTAATCGGCTGAACCGACATGCCAAACAGACCAAAATGGTCCATGACCAGTTGACCCGCCACCACCAGGCCAAAGGTCAGCGGTAGGGTGGGCACGCTTTTGGGCCCACTGGTTGTCCATATTTCATCAATATGTCCAAAAGGGTATTTATTCTCAAAATTGGAGCAACAAAGCTATGCCAGCTTTGAATTATGACATTGGGAAATAAGCGGCTTTTGGAGAATATGATGGGCAACGCGGCTCTTTTGTCCACCCTACCTGCTGGCTCCGCCCGGCCACAGGTAATTAATTTTTGAAAGGGTGACCAGACGATACTTTTCCCGGGTCAGCACTTTCTCCATTTTAGCAGCGCCTTCAAAACGATGCGTCTGTGCTGTTTTTCGGGCCAGGTTCTGACTTTTATCCAACATGTCCGGAAGTATTTCTTGAACCAGATGCGACAAATCCAGAAACCAGCTTGGGGCATCTGAAATAAGAGAGGATTCCCAGTTGGGAGGCGAATCCCCAGAAGGCAGCGCCTTTCCGTCATGGTCAACCATCTCGCAAACTACGGCTGGCTGACTTGCCAAGCCGCGCACACAAGCGTTCTGGTTTAGAATACAATGGGACAGAAACACCAGTTTTCCCGACCTGGCATCTTGAAGGCTGTTTTTGATCTGCCCTATTTTTCCGGTCATAGTTTCTTCCGAGATTTGAAGAGGTAAGATGTAACCCATATTCCATTTGCATATGGAGAAAAAAAATCCATTCAAAATGCAACAAATCTGGATCCTGTATCAGAATGAGATTTCCTGCGAACCTGCGGGATCATCTTTTTCGACTCCGGAACTCCGATTCAGGGTTGAGCAAATCGACTACAGCAATTCTAAATTTGGCCCCCAAACCCCGAATTTTGGCCGTTGCCGCCACTATATATAGCTATTGTGATGTGTAATCATACAATAGCTTGGCCAATGGTTTTCTAAATTTATAATCACTGATTTTTCATACTTTGGGTTGACAAAAAACAAGTTCCTATCCTATCTATAGATAATTTTATCGCATAAAATCATATGTATTCCCATTATCTCTTACTTTAAATCTCGGAGGAAAACATGACCGGAAAAGTAGGGCAGATCAAAAATAGTGTCCAGGATGCCAGGTCTGGAAAACTGGTGTTTCTGTCCCATTGTATTCTAAACCAGAACGCTTGTGTGCGCGGCTTGGCAAGTCAGCCAGCCGTACTTCGAGAGATGGTCGATCTGGTGCTCGACAACGATGTGGCGATGTACCAGATGCCTTGCCCGGAAGTGACTTACCTGGGCTCGATGCGCTGGGGACAGGTCAAAAAAATGTATGCTAATCCTATGTTTCGTCGGCATTGCCGACAGATCGTCGGACAGATCTGCGACCAGATCCAAACGTATCGTGACAATGATCATCAGGTAGTTGGTATAATTCTCAGGGACGGCAGCCCGACCTGTGGCCTCAATTGCGCCGCTGTCGAAGCGGATTCCGAGCAGGTTTGGGGAGGTATGGTCTGGCATGCGAGTCCTCTTCAGCGTTTCGGGGCCACGGAAGGCGTGTTTACCGAAGAGCTGAAAGCCGAGCTGCAACGGCGTGGATTCGAAAACCTCCGGCTACTCAGCCTGCCCGAGGTCCCAGAGGCCGGCTCCCTGCCAGACGCGCTACAGCAAATCGAACTGGCACTCCAGGAAGGAGATGGCGGGTGAGCTTCACCCAAGACTCTGCAGGGTTTTGATCTGAATACGGGACCGGGCCACGCTCAGCCAATGGAATAAAGATAAGATGTTCGGAAAACAACCACTGAAAATAGCCCTATAACCTGATCAAGACCCTGTGTGTGAATCCGTGTGTAAAAGAAATCTAAAATTAGCTGAAATGTGGAAAATTGACGAAGGATAACACAGTATTTAAAAAACCTACACTTTTCCAACTTGACATTTTCACCAAATCCTGGAAAATTCTATCCATTTAAGATTTAAAAAATAAAAGCTTTGTTACTTTTATCAATGATAAAATTGTACTTTAACTATGAATTGCCACCCCATCAGAAGTGCCGATAGATGACCACCCCGGAAGAACTGACCCGATCCATACTGAAAGCCCACGAACAGGACCTGTTGTCCGTGGTGCGAAAAATCCATGAAACACCGGAACTTTCCGAAAAAGAGACCCTGGCATGTGCCTGGCAGGCGGATCTGCTGAACGCCTGGGGGTTTTCTGTGGAAACAGGTTATAAGGGCCTCGCAACGGCCTTTAATGCGACAGCAGGCCAGACCGGACCCCATATCTGCTTTATGGCTGAATACGATGCCCTTCCCGGCATAGGGCACGGGTGCGGGCATAACCTGATTGCCGGCGTGGCATTGGGGGCAGGCGTGGTGCTGAAAAATCTTTTGGCCCTTCACCATCTACCCGGCAGGGTTACGGTGATGGGAACCCCTGCCGAAGAGCAGCGGGGCGCAAAGATTGATCTGATCAAAGCCGGAGCGCTAAAAGATGTGGATCTGGTACTTATGGCTCACCCGTCTGACCATGCCACATCACCCTATGCCGGAGAGTCGGGTATCAGACAGTTCATGGTCTCATATACGGGGAAAACCGCACATGCCGCGGATTGTCCGGAAAAAGGCGTCAACGCCCTGGACGCCCTGCGGCTTCTGTTCAACGGTGTGGATGCCTGGCGCCAGCAACTCACTGAGACCAGCCGGGTCCATGGGGTGATCCGGGAGGGCGGCCAATCCCCCAATATTATCCCGGATTTTTCCCGAGCCGAGTTCTATTTACGCGATTTTGATCTTAAGTTTCTTGATCAGATGCAGGTCCGGTTTGAAAATATTGCCAAAGGTGCTGCACTTATGACCGATACGGTTCTAAAGTTTTCGCAAATACCCAACCCTTATAAACCAGGCATTCCCAATGATCCGCTCAACCAGGTCTTTTTCTCACTTGCCCGAGATGCCGGCATGCAGCCCCAATGGCCGGAGCCATCCCGTGCGTCCTCGGATTTCGGCGATGTCTCCCATGAAGTCCCGGCCATGCACGCCTATTTTAACATTACCCAAGACAATCCCGGCATCATTATTCACTCCAGGGAATTCGCCCAGGCGGCGGCAACGGACTTTGCATTTTCCCAGATGAAAAAAACCGCCCGGATTCTTGCCCAAATTGCCTGGCAGTTCCTGACTGAACAGGATTTCAGGCGCAAAGTTCAGAAGGCCTTTCCCTTTGACAGATAAAACGGCAATCCCCTACCCTGCCCGTTACAGGCCCTCATAAACAGTTCGGCAGTAATGCAAATTATTGAATCATGGCCTTGAAAAACAAGCCTTATATCCTTATATTGGTGTGTTATTTCTAACTGTAAACCAATAAAAAGGGGCGGAAGAATGCCGATTTATGAATATACCTGCAAAGCCTGCGGTAAAAATTTTGAAACTCTGGTGCTGGGCAGCGATACCCCCAAATGCCCGGCATGCAACAGCGAAGACCTGGCACGACTGATGTCAAAATGCGGGTTTGTCTCCAAATCCACAGGCCCGGGCGGCCAGATTCAGACAACCACATCAGCCGGCAGTTCCAGCTGTGCCGGCTGTTCCTCAAAAAATTGCAGTTCCTGCAGCACCAGCGCAACGATCGGATGAAAATGAAATCAACTATCTGCATCGGTACCCGGGGAAGCACGTTAGCCCTGTGGCAGGCCAACCATGTAAAAAAGTGCATTGAAACAGCATTCCCGGACATCCGGGTGGATATAAAAATCATCAAAACCACGGGTGACCGGATAACGGACCGCCCCCTTGCCATGGTGGGGGGTAAAGGCCTTTTTGTCAAAGAGATCGAAGCGGCACTTTTAGACGGCAGCATTGACCTGGCCGTTCACTCCATGAAGGATATGCCGGGCGAACTGCCCCAAGGACTGGTGATCGGGGCCATACCGGAACGGGCCAACCCTTTTGATGTGCTCATATCCGCCCAGGGGGAGCTTTTCAAAAATTACCCCCAGGGTGCGGTCATCGGCACGTCCAGTCTTCGCAGGGGCTCCCAGCTTAAACACCTGCGCCCGGACCTTGAAATCAAATCCATCCGAGGCAATCTGAATACCCGGATTAAAAAACTTAAATCCGGTGAATATGCGGCAATTGTTCTGGCGGCTGCCGGGCTTGAACGATTAGGCCAGGGCAGTGAAATCACCGAGTACCTATCTGAAACCGACATGGTGCCGGCTGTGGGCCAGGGCGCGCTTTGCATTGAAACCCGGGAAAATGATCCGGACATGGCAGATGTTTTATCCGTCCTGGACCATGAGCCCACACGGGTCTGTGTGACCGGAGAACGGGCATTTCTCAAAGAGATCGAAGGCAGCTGCCATATCCCTGTGGCCTGTTTCGGCAAAATCCGGGACAACCGGATAATGCTGACGGCAGTGGTGGCATCGGAGGACGGCGGGTCCTTAATCAAAGAAAGCATTGAATCAACCTCTGAACAGGTAGCTGAAAAAGGCCGGGAACTGGCAAAACTTGTTCTTGATAAAGGCGGACAACGCATATTGGAGGCACTTAATATCCCATGACACAAACCAGGGGCAAGGTTTATCTGATTGGTGCAGGCCCGGGAGACCCCGGGCTCATCACCGTAA
>QKDP01000306.1 GCA_003252055.1 Desulfobacter postgatei
GATTTAAAAATTTTGAACCGCAAATCAGTCCTGTTTACGGTGGCATGGCAGGCCTTGCCAAAACAGCTGCCCTTGAATGGAAAACGGTTCTGTGCCGGGCCCTCGACCTGCCATTTGATAAAAAAGCCATAAAAAAGAACGCTGAAGCTGCCGTGGGGCTGATGATGACCCGGGGAGCCGTGGAAATGGGGCTTGACGGTGAACATTGTTACATTCCAGAACTTGTATCCAAACCTGTCAGCGAACCCTTGGAAGTTCGCCTGGGCAGCTCCGATGTTGTTGTAATTTCCGGCGGTGCCCGGGGCGTTACAGCAGCATGTGCCATTGCCCTTGCCAAGCAATGCCGGCCTAAAATAGCACTTCTGGGCAGATCTAAACCTCCCTTTGACGAACCAGCATGGCTTAAAGGCATGGATACACCCGCCCAAATGAAAAAAGCCATTTTTGCCAATGCTTTTGACACAGAAAAACCCACGCCTGCCCGGGTGGAGGCGCAATATCGCCATTTTGCCTCAAACCGGGACATTAAAGCCAATCTGGTTGCTTATTACTGCGTAGACATCAGGGATAAAGGCCTTGTCAGCTCAGCCATGGAAAAAGTAACCCGGCAATTGGGTCCTGTGACCGCCTTGATTCACGGGGCCGGTGTGCTTGAAGATAAATTGATCTGTGAAAAAACATCCGACCAGTTTAAAAATGTATTTGGAACCAAAATCAACGGGCTTTTTGAGCTTCTTTCGTCAGTGGATCAAGACAAACTCAAGTATCTGGTGATGTTTTCATCGGTTGCGGCAAGATTTGGGAATACCGGCCAATGCGACTACGCCATGGCCAACGAAGTGCTCAATAAAATCGCCCAGGCCAGACAATTCAGCCATCCCCATTGCAGAGCTTTGGCCATCAATTGGGGGCCCTGGGACGGCGGTATGGTCACAGACGCCCTGAAACGGGAATTTGAAAAACGTCAGATTGAGCTGATTCCCATCCAGGCCGGCGCGCACCAGATGGTAATGGAAATGGGCAATGCCGACGGATCCTGCGTTGAGGTCGTTGTGGGGGGCACGATATCTTCAGACTTGCCGGAACCATCTGCTGTGATGAATAACGTTTTGGTCCAGACTTTTAGCAGCCAGGACAGTTGTATCATTGAAGACCATAAAATTGACAATACACCGGTTGTACCCCTGGCCTTAATGGTGGATCTGCTGGCCTGCGGTGCCGAAAAAAACAATCCGGGCCTGCAATTTGCCGGAATGGAAAAGGTGCATCTGCTCAAAGGGATTGTGCCCGGCAATGACAAAACTAACGTCCTGGTGGACATTGGAAAGTGCATCAACATAGATCATCAGCTCTTTGCACCCGCTCGTATTACCTCTTCGGGAAAAAAGGGATTAACAATCCAGCATGCCAGGGCCCAGGTGTTATTAGCAGATAAGCTGCCCCAACCACCGGTTTTATCAAAATCAGCATCCATGGACCTTGCCCCCTTTGGAATAAATATGGATCAGGCCTATGAAACCATTCTTTTCCATGAAGGTGCACTCCAATGCATTACTGACATCTGCGGGGTGTCGCCCAAGGGAATTGAGGTGATGACTACCACAGCACCAGACATCAGTTCGTGGTATAAAACGCCCCATGCAAGGCAATGGGCCATGGACCCCATGGTGTTGGATGCGGCTTTCCAGGCAGCGATTTTGTGGACCTTCCATAATTGCGGACAGGTCTGCCTGCCCGCAAGCTTTGCCAATTTGCGACTTTTTCACGCTTTTCCCAGACAAAGCGGGCACAAGGTGTGGATATTATTTACGGTCACCCACCAGGATCAGCACAAAATTAAAGGATATTTTACATTCTTTGATAAAAACAAAACAGTCATTGCAAGCATGATGGGATTTGAAGCCATCATGGACCCCGGGTTGCTTGATAAATTCAAATCCAGCCCCCTGTTTGACCGGGATAAAATTTTAGCCTTTGCCCAGGGAAATCCATCCCAGGCGTTTGGAGAACCCTATAAAATTTTTGATAAAGAACGTGAAATTGCAAGACTGCCAAGACCACCCTACTTTTTTATGGACGCGGTGACAAAAGCAGACCACCCGGCCTGGCAAACCGTACCCGGCGGGTGGATAGAAAGCACTTATAAAATTGATAAAGACGCCTGGTATTTCGCAGCCAACCATAGCGATACCATGCCTTTTTGTATTCTTCTTGAAGTGGCCCTTCAACCTTGTGGCTGGCTTGCCGCCTATGGCGGCGCAGCCTTAATCAGCGAAGAACGTCTGCATTTCAGAAACCTTGGGGGAAAAGCCAAGCTGATCAAAAACCTGACCCGGACGTCCGGGTTGGTAAAAATCCGTGTCAGAATGACCGAGGTGTCCAAGGCCGGTGGCATGATCATCCAAAGCTTTGATATGGATGTGCAAAACAAGGGAGGATCTGTTTACACAGGGTCCACTAATTTTGGATTTTTTACGGCGGATGCGTTATCCAAACAGGTGGGAATCCGTAAACCCACTGCATTTTTGACCCTTGAAAAAAACAACCAACCATCTGAAATCGTGCTTGAAGATCATGGGCCCTTAACCCCGGAAGATCAAAATATCGGCCCCAATACGGGGATGCCGGGAAAATCCTTGAGAATGATAGACAAAATTACGTTCCTTGATTTCAAAGCAGGGTTGCACGGCCAGGGGCTGATCCAGGGTGAAAAACAAGTGGACCCTGATGAGTGGTTCTTCCATGCCCATTTTTATCAGGATCCGGTCTGCCCGGGTTCCCTGGGCATAGAATCATTCCTCCAGTTGATCAGATTTTTCATGATCAAAAAATTCGATCTGAACCCGGAACAGTTTGCCCCGGCAATTGATGAGAACCATGAACATGAGTGGATATACCGGGGACAGATTATCCGCTCGAACTCAAACATTGTTGTCCAGGCCCATATAGGTGCGTGCACCATGGATGAAACCGGTTGCAGGGCAACTGCTGACGGCACCCTGTGCGTGGATGGGATCTGCATATATGAAATGAAAAATTTTTGTTTTTCTTTACAGGCCTTACCCATAGAAACGAAGATGAAAAAAGAGAAAAAACTGCCTAACCCATCCTGACAGGTTTTTGGATAAGGGACAGGTCTTAAATAACTTGCCCATTTTGCCATATCCGGGAGCGCGGGCGGGACGCCCGCGCTCCCAGGTTAAGTTATTTCGGACGCATTCCTAAGCGTACAATATTTTTGCAGCCAACCAGTCTAACCGGAGGCGATATTTGTAGCGGCTCGGCATGATAAACCTCGGGGCTTGGAATAATTCTATCCGGGCTCTTTATACGTTTCTATAAATTATGTCTCACAAACATCACCGAACTATGAGCTAATAAGACCATATTTTTAAGGCGGAAATTTAAGATATGGAAAGTATCGATATACCGCTCAGAAGAACAATGTCGGAATCAGTTTCATCAAACGAACGTTTTTTTAAGACTCGATAAAAAGGGATGTCATATTTTTAAAACAAGAAGACCGATCCTTGCTTATGGCATTGCTCACCTTTCTGAGGTCGTTGGCAGTCTACTTTTATACCATGATTGTGGGGTTTTGTTTTTCTATATTTCTGGTCTTTTTTGAGTGGGTGCGTGTAGCCATTTATTAATGTATTCTCCTTAGCAGGATGCCGAAGCGTGGGGAGAATTCCTCAGTGATGGAGAGTCCTGTCACGATTAGGGTTTCTAATCAAATGCTTTTATTGAATTTATGACAAACATCCAGTGAAACGTAGTGCCAAGTATAACAGCAACATGGAAAAACTCGTGTGGTCCAATTACACCATGAATAATTACTGGTGTCCGAAGAAACTCAAGGATAGCTCCTATAGTGTACGTGAACCCGCCAAAAAGAAAGTACTTTATAAAAGCTAATCCTTTATTTTTCCACAGCATTACGCCTGTAAAGATCCCCATCCAGCCAAAACTCAAAAAGGAAATCAAACTCAAGAATTCCGGCATACTGTCAAAGAATATCGTACCTATCATGATTCCGGTAATAGCAAAAATCCATACAAACAGGATAACCCCCCACTGCATAAAACCACAAAACAAAATTCCATGAATAGCTGTAAACGACCCGGCAATTAACAAGTAAATGCCGGCGTGGTCAAGAATTCGCAAAACATATCGAGCAGTGCCGCCAACCGCTAACAAATGGTAAACACCACTCATTGAAAATAGGAATACACAGGAGAACCCAAAAACAATAATGGAAACGGAATGTTTTCTGCCAATTCCCGAGGGTCGTAAAAGATAAAGAGTAAGACAAAAAAAGGCAACCGCTGCTAATAAATGTGTCCATGAACTTATTGGTTCCTCAAATCCAAGTATTGAATAACCACTCATTTTCATTTCTCTTTTACGACCCTAATATTCGATGATCCAGTTTTTAAAGAGAGGAAGCTGGTCAATTTGATGGTATAATACAATGCCCTGAGTCATATTTCATCCAATCAATTGGCCAGCCTTAGAAATAAAATAAATCAATTTGTATTTGAGTACAAGCCCCAGAACCCCTATATAAAGCTGTTTGGTAAATTTACATGCTGAGGTCTGGGTTTTGTTGATAAAGAAGCTGTTGCTGTTTGTTGAAAATTATATCAGTAAGTTAAATGTTGAATTAATCCGTTACTCCCCAGGTGTGGCGCTAACCCGTTTTCAATGTTTCTGGGTGTAAATCAAGCCTGTTGGTTTGAGATTTGATCTGCTCCCCCCAGCTATTTGGTAGCTAACAGACTCCAAAACAGTCAGTATCAAAGCCTGTATCCACTGTCACCAAAAGAATGCCTATCGGCATTCGCATTAATTGCTCCAACGGCCGTGATTTACACCCAATGTTTCTGGCTGGGCTTTTGCCTTACTGGAATCATTTTAACCAACAGTATTAACTGGACTGCCTTCGCTCGTATTGGTAACCGGTGCAAGACATAGTCCGCAGTCTCATGAACAGGACATCTTTAGCGGAGTGGTCGATCATTCCCTCGTCTCTGCCAATTTCCACGAATTAACAGAGCAATGCCCGCTGTAATGAATGGAATACTTAAAACCTGCCCCATATGCAGCCCCCAGGACACAGCAAACTCAGCCTGGGGTGTTTTGACATATTCGAGTAAAAAACGCACCGTAAAGATTGTAACCAAAAACAGCCCTGTCAGACTTCCGTTAGCAAGTTTGCGCCCCCGGAAGCGGTAGACAAGGACCAGCAGGACGAAAATCGACAGATAAGCCAGAGATTCGTAAAGCTGGACAGGGTGCCTTGGAAGGCTGTCCACTCGCTCGAACACGACCCCCCAGTCACTGCGGGTCGGAAGTCCTACGATCTCGGAATTCATGAAATTTCCGATCCGAATTAAGGCGCCCCCAAAAGCCCCAGGAATGGT
>QKDP01000176.1 GCA_003252055.1 Desulfobacter postgatei
AAAATATCACGGCCCATCTCGTCCGTACCAAAGTAGTGGGTTGAAGACAATGGTTGAAGGCGGTTGCCGATGTGCGTTTCAACCGGATCATAGGGCGCAATGACAGGTGCGAACACGGCAATGACAATCAAAGCCACAATAATCAGCAGCCCCAGAACCGCCAGCCGGTTTTTCATGAATGTCAGAAACCCCAGATAGGCTCTGCCGGTCCAGGCCTGGAAAGCGGATTCCGGGGTATCTGCCAGAAGCCATTCCCTCATGCCGCCTGTTTTTAATGTGTTGTTTGTCATCATCTAATAAATATCGTCGGGGAAATTAACGGGCCCTTGGGTCCATCACTTTATATAAAAAGTCGGAGAACAGATTAACCCCCAGGAATATGGCACCCACAACAATACAACAATGGTGCTGCCCAAAACCGCATTCATGTCGGCGTTGAGCAGGGAATTTGTCAGATACAGGCCCAGGCCGGGCCAGGCAAAAACGGTTTCCGTTAACACCGAACCCTCAAGCAGGTTGCCGAAACTAAGAGCAATGACTGTAATCAATGGGATGGCACAGTTGCCCAGGGCATGACCCCATATCACTTTCCACTCCTTGACGCCTTTTACCCGGGCAGTGAGGATGTATTCCTGGCCAAGCTGCTCAATCATAAAGGAGCGGGTCATTCTTGACAGATATGCCATGGAATAATACCCGAGAAGGGATGCCGGAAGAATCAGATGATACACAGCGTTTCTGAAAATTTCCCACTCCCCGGCAACAATACTGTCCAGGGTCAGAAAGCCGGTGACAGGCGTCACAATGCCCTCATAAAAGACATCCACCCTGCCGGGGCCCGGCAGCAGGTCAAGCCGGGCATAGAAAAACATCAACGCCATCAGCCCGAGCCAAAAAATGGGCAGGGAATAGCCAAACAGGCCGATGACACGCGTGACATGGTCCAGAAAGCTACCCTGCTTTACCGCCGAAGATATGCCAAGGGGAATGCCCACCATAATGCCGATGATCGTTGCCGTGATGGCCAGTTCAAAGGTGGCCGGAAAAACCCTTGAAAGATCGTCGATCACAGGATTGGCCGTCAGCACGGATGTGCCGAAATCCCCTGTAAGCACATTGCCGATATAGATCAAAAACTGTTTCCACAACGGCAGGTCCAGCCCCATGGCAATGCGGGCTTTTTCGTATACCTGGGGGGAGGCTTTGTCTCCGACCACGGCCAGAACCGGATCAATGGGAACGACCCGGCCGATGAGAAAGGTGATCAGCAAAAGGCCTAAAAAAGTGGTTGCTACCATCACCAGTATCCGGACCGCCTGCGTCAGCATCCTGACCAGTCTTGTTCTTGTTATCGATTCAGACATGAATAAAAGCTGTTTAGATGAAACGTTCCAATACGTTGTTAAATTACTTTCATGTGACGTTGTGGGTTGGGCCTGGGTGTTGATAGACCAGATCAGCCCATGGCTGTTATTTGGTTGTGTACTGGTAAAAATTACTGTCAAAACTTGGACCCAGAATGAAATTTTTAACATTGGCCCTTTCAGCCACAACTTCAATATCCTGGAACATAATGACAAAAGGAGAGACCTGCTGGTGTTCCCGCTGGAGATCCAGGTACATCTGGGCACGTTTGGCCGTATCCCGTTCCAGTACGGCCTCATCTGCTTTTTGGGTCATCGCAGGGATATCCCAGGCATTTCTCCAGGCCAGGGGGGTGGATTTTGCGTCGTCGGCGTTGTCCGGATTCCGGGCAAAGGTGTCTGCATTGGTGTGCGGGTCCATATAGTCCGGCCCCCAGGTCCCGATGTAGATGTCGTGCCGGCGGGCGCGGTATTTGGTCAGGGTCTGCTTGCCGTCTCCGGGTATAATCTCAAGTTTTATGCCGGCTTTGGCAAAGGTGGACTGGATGGAAAGGGCCATGGAGGTAACGGGCTCGGCATTTCTTGTGTCCATGGTCACGGTGAAGCCGTTTTCAAGACCCGCTTTTTTCAAAAGTGCTTTTGCTTTTTCAATATCAAGGGAAAAAGGATTTTCTTCCAACGCGCCCAGAAATCCCTTTGGCAAAAAGGCCTGGTGCAAAGTGGCCTTGCCGCGGAGGATGGTTTGTTCCAGAACTTTGTAATCAACCAGATACTTAAGAGCCTGGCGAACCTCAGGTATCTTGAGATACTTGTTTTTCTGGTTCAACCCCAGGTAATAGATCCTGCCTTTGGCCCTTTTCCGGATTCTAATATCTTTGTTTTTTTCCAGACTTTTCAGATCATCCACAGTCAGGTTTCTTGCCATATCAATGTCACCTTTTTCAAGCAGCATGCGCTGGCTGGAAGATCCGGCAATCTGCCGGATGATGATGCGTTTCAATTTGGGCGCATCCCCCCAGTAATTTTTGTTGGCATCAAGCATCATGATTTCTGATGCCTTCCAAATTCTTAATGTATAGGGTCCGGAACCGGCATATCCGGTCTTAAGCCAGCCATGGCCAAGATCACCGTCCTTTTCATGGGCCATGACCTCTTTTTTATCCACAACAGACCCGGCTGTTGAGGTCAGGCAGTAGAGAAAAAAGGTGGGGGCATAGGCTTTATCC
The DNA here is from genome assembly GCA_003252055.1 of Desulfobacter postgatei. Taxonomy (GTDB): domain Bacteria; phylum Desulfobacterota; class Desulfobacteria; order Desulfobacterales; family Desulfobacteraceae; genus Desulfobacter; species Desulfobacter postgatei_B. The sequence goes on from QKDP01000176.1 coordinate 2,591, forward strand.
AGAACGATCTTTACCGTGTAGTCATCAAGCTTCGTTATGGTTTTTTCCACGTTTTCAGGCGTAAATCCAAACTGGGTCAGAATAAAGGCCGGGGACTTGTCAAGCAGGACAACACGGCGAAGGGAAAAGACGACATCATCTGCTGACAGCTTGTTGCCCGAGGCAAAGGTGACACCTCTCTTGATTTTAAATGTGTACGTCAACCCGTCATCTGAGATATCCCAGGTTTCAGCAATACCCGGATAGATCTCACTGACATTGTCAACATCATATTTAATCAGGCGGTCGTATGCGTTGGCGGCATATTCAGCACCGGCAAATTCAAAAATTTCAGCCGGATCCAGTGAGATAATCTCATCGATATTAAACGCCATGACAAGGGTATCTTTGGGAGTTGACGCCTGGGCTGTCTGTATCACCAAAAAAGAGAGGGCAAAAACAAACAGGAACAACTTCTTCACTCTTTTCTCCTTCAGAGCCTGTTTGGTAATTACCAAACAGGCTCTCAAATATTTTTCCCAAGGGAAGTGCCTTCTGATCTTAAGTCCCGGCAGGCCTGAATAATACGGTCAGCCATGCCCCGCTCAGCTTTTTTGCCCCAGGACCGGGGATCGTACACCTTTTTGTTGCCCACCTCACCTTCAATTTTAAGCACCCCATCATAATTTTTCATCATATGGTCCGCCACGGGCCGGGTATAGGCATACTGGGTATCTGTATCCACATTCATTTTAACCACCCCGTAATCAAGGGCCTCATGGATGTCCTTTAATTCAGAACCGGACCCGCCATGAAATACCAGGTCCAGCCGGGTGTCTGCACCAAGCGCTTTGGCCACGGCTTCCTGACCGTCTTTTAAAATTGAGGGTTTGAGCACCACATTGCCCGGCTTGTACACCCCATGCACATTGCCGAAGGTGGCGGCCAGAAGAAAACGTCCCATGACACCCAGTTCCTTGGCAGCCAGCACCATGTCCTCGGGTGTTGTATACAGTTTTTCTTTTTTCACGCCCGAGGTATCATGCCCGTCTTCCTCGCCGCCGACCACGCCGGTTTCAATTTCTAAAATCAGGTCGTTGGCCACACAGGCCGCCATAATCTTTTTGGCGGCAGCGATATTTTCGGCCATGGGCAGGGCAGAACCGTCATACATGTGGGAGCTGAACAGGTTGGGCAGTCCTTTGGCACGGCGCTTTGCCGTCTCTTCAATCAAGGGCATTAAAAAAGGTTCCACATATTCAGGGTGGCAGTGATCCGTATGAAGGGCAATATTGACATCATAATAGGCAGCCAGGGAATGGGCAAATTCAGCCAGGGCAATGGCACCTTTATAAGATTCGCCCACCCCCAGACCAGAGGCAAAACTGCCACCCCCGGTGGAAACCTGGATAATTCCATCGCTGTTGGCTTCCTTGAATGCCAGAAGAGCGGCATTAATAGTTTCGCTTGAGGTGGTATTAATGGCCGGGTATGCAAACTTGTTCTGTTTGGCATTATCCAGCATCCGGCAATATTGTTGATAATTAACGATTGGCATGATGTATCTCCTTGTTTAATTTGGATTGTTAGACACCTTACAATTGTTTTTGTCACGGGATTGTCAGGATTGCATAAAGAAACGGCCAGGAAACAACAAAAGCGAGGTCATTTTCTCTTAACTACCGGACGACGAAAAGAAAAATATAACCCCAAAATGCAATTCAAATGTTTAACAATACTCTATTCAAAGGAATTTTAAAATCATAAAAAATCCTGTTAGTATCAGATTATACCGCATATAATAATCCGGCCGGCTCAGGCAGCGGTTGGGTTAATTTTAACGAAATCAAACCAAAAGGAATTTTCAATGGGACGATCACTTCTTTTAACCCTGCTTCTGGGATTCTGGGGATTGGTATTTCTGCCGGTTCAGGCACCGGCAGTTGAAGACGGCCCCAGCCTTCCTGAAATTGAAGATAGCCTGGCAGAGACCCTTGAGCTTCGGGACCTGCTCACCTATGCCTATAGGTCAAATCCGTCCATTACCGCATCCCGGGCGTCTTGGAATGCCTTCATCGAGAACTACAGGATCGGTAAAAGCTACCCGGATCCCCAGCTGATGACCACCTATTTCCCTAAACCTATTGAGACAAGGCTGGGGCCCCAGGACTGGAACCTGACCCTGTCCCAGGCCATTCCTTTTCCCGGCACCCTCTCCCAGAAGGGGAAGGTGCTAAAAGTAGATGCGAAGATCGCCAGACTGAAACTGGATCAAACCGTCAGAGACATCATCACATCCGTTTCCAACTCTTATTACGAACTGGTATATATCCAGAAGGCCATTGAGGTGGCCGGGGCAAATCTTGATATCAACAAACAGCTGACCGCCATAAGTGAAAATGCCTATGCCGGGGATAAGGCTCTTTTTTATGATGTATCCAAGGCCCAGGCCCAGACGGCCCAGATCCGTTACGACATTATCTTGCTCCAGGAACTTGCGCAAACTGAAAAGGCAAAACTCAACGCCTTGCTGAACAGATCCCCCGAAGCCCCTCTCGGCCGGGCCGTTTCCCTGCCTGTCAGGCGGGTAGTCTACACCCTTGATCAGATCTACGAACTGGCCTCACTTTACCAGGAAGACATCCTCATCGCAGACCAGGAGGTGGAAAAATCCGGAGAAGCTGTCCGGCTTGCCCGTTACGAAAACCTTCCCAC
>QKDP01000032.1 GCA_003252055.1 Desulfobacter postgatei
AAGATATGAGGCCTATGAAACCACGGTTTTATCCATGGATAAAAAACTGCCTGTTGACGGTACGGTGAAACTGGCTGATCTGGATGAAAAAAAGCGTACACGCCTCATTGAAAAGTCCTATAAGAAGGCGTCGTTCCCCAAACCTATGGACGCGTCCGGAAGAGAAAAGGAACTGACCTTGAATGAAAAAGAAAAGCTTCTGATGACCAGCACGCCCCTGGATGCTGATGCCTTAAATGCCCTTGGGCGGAAGCGTGGCCATGAAATTGCCAATTACCTGACAAAAGTGGGCAAGATTGATATACGAAGGGTTTTTGTTACGGAACCGGACCCTGTTGCTGAAAATGAAGAAAACAATCCCAGGATTAAGGCGACATTTAATTTGAAATAGGGTTTATAGATCTAATATCGGATTTCAAAATGTGTTAATGCCGGATCTGCCAAAACCGTTCGGGTAGTTACATCCTTTACCTCGGAAAACGTGGCGCCCTTTCGGCACCAGGCCAGCATATCCTGTATATTTTCCTGCGTCCCCTGGAACAGGGCCTGGACCGATCCGTCGGGCATATTTCTGACATAGCCTGATAGACGGCGGTCCTGGGCTGCCAGGTGGGTTTCATGCCTGAAGCATACGCCCTGGACCCTTCCTGTAATGGTCACTTCCACAGCACAAAGCTCTCCTATATATTTGGGTGAAACTTTATGGGCTTTCAGGTTTGCCTTGTTCAAGACATCCGGGCCGAATTTGGCGAGCACTGAATCCATGGCCCGGTCCACAGCCTCCCATTGCCGGTGATCTTCCTGGTTTTGATCAGTAAACAAAGATCGTTGAATGGGCTTTTCCGTATCCTGGAATTCAGATACCCCCACCCCTACCAGGCGGATTCTTTTTGTAATATTTAAATTATAATATAAAAACAGTGCTTGGTCAAAAATAGCGTTGGATGAGCAGATCCATGTTTCAAGGGTTTTGCTCCGGCTGATTTGGGAAAAATCGGAAAATTTCAGTTTAATGCTGACCTTTCTGCATTTTTGGTTGCCGGCCCGCAGCGCCTTGCCGACCCTGTGGGCCTGGGCAAGAAGCACAGATTGTACGTCCCGGGGATCTGAAATATCACGGGACAACGTCGCTTCAGCGGAGATTGATTTACGGGGTCTTTCCGGTTCTATGGGGGTGGGATCAATCCCTTTGGCCAGCTGGAACAGCCTTTGTCCGAAACTGCCGAATTTGTTTGTTAATATTTTGAGATCGAATTTCTTTACATCGCCCAGGGTTTTAATTTGAAGGCTTTTCATCTGAGCCATGGCCCTGGCGCCGACGCCGGGCACTTTGCTGATAGGCAGGGTTTCAATCACCTGGGCCATGGCCTCTGGGCAGATAATGGTCAGCCCGTCCGGCTTGTCCATATCTGATGCGATTTTTGCCAGGAACCTGACTGGTGCCGCGCCTACGGAACAGGTCAGGGCGAGTTGATTGACAATTTCGGTTTTGATTTTTTTTGCGGCCTGTTCAGGCGTGCCGATCAGTTTTTCACACCCTGTGATGTCCAGGAAAGCTTCATCAATGGAAACAGGTTCCACCAAAGGGGAGAACTGCCGTAAAATAGCCATGATCTTTCTTGAATCCCGGGCATATTTTTCCCGGCTGCCCGGTTGGATTATAAGATGCGGGCATCTCTGTCTGGCTTGAAATACGGGCATGGCTGAATGGATGCCGAATTTCCTTGCCTCGTAACTGGCCGCAGATACCACACTTCGGCTGGAATGACCTGCCACGATAACGGGTTTACCCAAAAGATCCGGGTTGTCCCGCTGTTCCACTGAAGCAAAAAATGCATCCATGTCCACATGGAGGATCATGGGATGAAAACTCCTCTTGGATCAGGTTAAAAATTGCTGTATTGTTTTACTTTCTGAAAATTGCTGTCAAGGATTGATTAGGGAAGATATAATAAAGGTGCTATCCAGGCGGGTTTTATTTGCAGTATGGGCTATTTTTTTTCTTTGCCTTTTGGACGGGCTGTTCGGGTGTTCATCAGACCGGCCCCAAAATGCGGCCTCATCTGAACCGCCTTCCAATGCAGGGCTTGCGCCCCTGGTCTATCAAAAACTGCCGGATAATATCTCATGGCTTACCAATAATACAGACCCCGTGTTTGCCTCGGACGATGCTGAAAAAGGCGGGGTGATCCGGGAGGCCATCATGAATTTTCCCATGACCTTCAGGGTGGTGGGGCCGGATTCCAACGGCTCTTTCAGAAGCGCAATCCTGGACAACCAGCTCTCCTTGATCAATATTCATCCCGTCTCACGGCGGATTATCCCCGAGCTTGCCACCCACTGGGCCTATGACCCTGATAAAAAGACCATGTATTTCAAGCTGGATACTGGAGCCTTGTGGTCGGACGGGGTGCCGGTTACCGCCAGGGATTATTTGTATACCCTGACATTTATGCGCTCTGAACATATTGTGGCACCCTGGTATAATGATTACTACACCCGGGAGATCGAATCTGTTACCGCGTTTGACGATTACACCATTGCGGTCAAAAGCACCAAGGCTGTGCCTGACCTTTATTTGAAACTTGGTATCAGTCCGACGCCTGAACATTTTTTTAAAACCCTGGGGGATGATTTTGTATCCCGGTTCAACTGGGCGGTTGTGCCCAATACCGGGGCCTACCAGATCAGTGATTTTAAAAAAGGGCGGTTTATCCGGTTTTCCCGTAAAAAACAGTGGTGGGCAAAAAACCTACGGTATTTTAAAAACCGGTTTAACGTGGACTCGGTGCTTTTCACGGTAATTCGTGATTTCAACATGCAGTGGGAATATTTTAAGAAAGGCCGGCTGGATACCTTTGGTATGGTGCTGCCCGAATTCTGGCACCAGAAATCCAATACCCCGGTCATTAATAAAGGATATGTGGAACGTATCTGGTTTTTCAATGACCTGGAGCAGCCGTCCAGGGGACTCTGGCTGAACCTGGACCGGCCTATATTCAAGGATATCCGGGTCAGGCAGGCCTTTGCCCATGCCATGAACATGGATAAGGTGATCAAGCAGGTTTTACGGGGTGATTATTTCCGGCTGCCCCAGGCCTTTTACGGGTATGGAAAATATACGGATTATGCCATTAAACCCAGTGGGTACGATATTTCAAGGGTTGAATTGCTGATGAAGCAAGCGGGCTGGCACAGAGGGCCGGACGGCATTTGGCAGAAAGGGGATATGCGGTTTTCCGTCACCGTGACCTATTATCTGGAAGAGCATATGCCCCGGCTGGCAGTTTTGAAGGAAGAAGCGCTTAAGGCCGGCATTGACCTGGAACTGGAGCGCCTTGACCCCACGGCCATGTTCAAGAAAACCCTGGAAAAAAAGCATGATGTGGCCTGGATGGGGTGGAGTACCAGCATGCGGCCCTCATTTTGGGAGGGGTGGCACTCGGATAACGCACATAAACCCCAGACCAACAACATCACCAACACGGATGACCCTGAACTGGACAAACTCATTGACCAGTACCGTGACAGCCTGGATGAGCAGGAACGTATCAATCTGTCCAAAACAATTCAGAATAAGATACATGATATTTGTGCGTATGTGCCTTCTTATATGGTGCCCTATGTCCGCCTGGCTTACTGGCGGTGGATGCGGCTGCCGAAATTTCACGGCACCCCTGTGTCCGATGGCCTGTTTGATCCTTTTGCCTCGGATACGGGCGGGCTTTTCTGGATTGATGAGCATATTCGGCATCAGACCCTTGCTGCCGTGAAGGCCAAGCAGGTGTTTGCCCCTGTCACCATCATTGACGACAAATATAAAAGAAAGGTCCAGCCGGAATGAATCAACCGGATCGTACACCACTTTTAGCTGTTAAGCATCTTGGGGTTGCATTCCAGACCGACCGGGGGCAGGTCCTTGCCGTGGATGATGTCAGCTTTGAACTCAACGCCGGCCAGGTGCTGGGTCTTGCCGGGGAATCCGGGTGCGGCAAGAGTGTCACAGCCTTGAGTGTGATGCGGCTTTTGCCAAAGCCTGTGTCAAAAATCACACAAGGTGAAGTTTTATTTAAAGGGCAAAATCTGCTTGAGCTTCCCAGTGATGCCATGCATAAAATCCGGGGCAAAAAAATATCCATGATTTTCCAGGAGCCCATGACCGCATTAAACCCGGTCCATACCGTCGGCCGGCAGATCGCTGAAAGTTATTCCCTGCATTTTCCCGGCATGGGGGAAAAACAAAAAAATACAGCATCGTTGCAGATGCTTGAAAAGGTAGGTATCCCCGATGCCCGGCAGGTTATGAAAAAGTATCCCCATCAATTGTCCGGCGGGATGCGCCAGCGGGTGATGATCGGTATGGCACTTGCCTGTGAACCGGATATTCTCATCGCCGATGAGCCGACCACAGCCTTGGATGTAACCGTACAGGCCCAGATTATGGATCTTATTTTTCAATTCCGGGAGACAACAGGTATGGCTGTGATTTTAATTACCCATGATCTTGGGCTGATCGCAGAGAATTGTGACAGGGTTGTCGTCATGTACGCCGGTACCGTGGCAGAGACAGCTAAGGTAACAACCCTGTTTCGGCAGCCATTTCACCCGTACACCAAAGGACTTTTGAAATCCATTCCGTCCCTGGCGCAAAAGGCGAAAGAACCGCTTCCCACCATCCCCGGCAATGTGCCTGCTTTGTCTGAAATGTCTGCAGGGTGCCGGTTTGTCGAACGCTGCAAACGTGCATTGACACAGTGCGAAAACCAACGTCCCCGGCTGATGCCTGTATCTTCCGGCCATTTTGCCGCGTGCCATTTGGTTTATGATGGCGAAAAAAATTAAATTTTAATAAATAATCCTTGATTTTTAAGCAAAAGCTAATAATATACATTAAAAGCTGCGGATTGCAGGGCTTTGAAAGTTTCGTTCTAAGGGCTGGACCCCATTTGTTGGCGTGGCAGGACCTGAGTTTGAAACTAAATTTATTCACTACAAGTAAGGAGAGAGTCGCAATGGCAAATGGGATCGTAAAGTGGTTTAATGATGCAAAGGGGTACGGATTTATCGAACAGGAGGAGGGGCCTGACGTATTCGTGCATCATACCGGCATCAACGCAACAGGTTTTAAATCTCTTAATGAGGGTGACCGGGTCACTTTTGATGTAGAGGACGGACAGAAAGGACCTGCAGCGGTTAACGTAACTGTCCAATAAGTCTATTTTCAAAGGGTTTTTGAATAAGTGTGTTTTCAGAAGCCCTTTTTTTGTGTCCATATTTTCCGCCTTGTTGTCAATAAATCGCCAAGACATTGAATCCCTTTGCCTTTGATACAGTTGCGGTGTTATTTTCCGGGGGCACTATTTTCAAAAGAGCGTTTTACAGGAAAGGATGAATGGTCGATTCAGACCGTGTATCAATCCGCCGGCCGATTCTGGATATCCAGCATTTGAAAAAATATTTTCCGGTCACCTCGGGTGTTTTCTTGCGCCGGACCGGTAACGTTCATGCTGTGGATGATGTCAGTTTTTCGGTTTTCAAGGGGGAAACCCTTGGTATCGTGGGAGAATCCGGGTGCGGAAAAACCACCCTGGGCCGGTGCATCATGGGGTTGTATCCCTTGACCCAGGGCCGCATTCTTCTGGATGGAAAACCATTGTCTGCCATGACCCGGAAAATGCGTAAAGCATTTTCAACCCGGGCGCAGATGATTTTTCAGGACCCTTTTGAATCCTTAAACCCCAGACAGACCGTGCGTCAGATCCTGGAAGAAAAGTTTCGCATTCACGGGATGTCACCACAGAAAACGGCCACGCAGGTTGAGTTGTTACTGGATCAGGTGGGTCTTGATCCCGGGGCTTTGACCAAATATCCCCATGAATTTTCAGGGGGGCAGCGCCAGCGCATCGGTATTGCCCGGGCCATCAGCATGACCCCGCAGATCGTTATCTGCGACGAACCGGTTTCCGCCCTGGATGTTTCGGTTCAGTCAAAGATTCTGAATCTGTTGCTGGATCTGCAGTCTGAAATGGGCCTGACCTTTCTGTTCATCTCCCATGATCTGTCCGTGGTCCGCCACATGTCTGACCGCATCATTGTCATGTACCTGGGCCGTATCATGGAACTTGCTGATGCACAAAACGTATATAACCATCCGGGCCATCCCTATACAAAAGCATTGCTGGAGGCTGTACCCGTAGCCGATCCGGATCACCCTCCAAACAGAACCCCGCTTAAAGGTGAAATCCCCTCAGCTGAACATCCGCCCCCGGGCTGCAGGTTTGCTTCCCGCTGTCCCGGGGCCCGGCCCCTGTGTTTTGAAAAGATGCCAACGCTTTCAGCTCATTTTAATGACCCGGGGCATCTGGTGGCCTGTCATTATCCTCTGTCCGGTTAATCTCCAATAACAGCCATGGGCTGACCGAGCCTATCAACACCCAGGCGCAACCCACAACAAAACATGAAAGTGATTGAGCAACTTATTGGAACTTTTATATAAAATTCGTATGAGTCATTCGAAATTTGACATCAAGCTGCAAGAAGATTATATACGATTGCTCTGAACGGTTTGGGGAGGTTGCGAAAAAACAGGCATAATGCTAAAAGTTTCCAAAATTTAAGGAAACGGCCCGTCACTTGTTTACTTTCCTTTTTTTTAAAAAATTTTGAAGGAAAAATTTCCAAAATAAATTAATATACCAGCCCATGGCAGTTCGCAACAATGGTGAAGATAAAATGAGCAGCATTGCAAATATTTGGCATGGCATAAAAGCGACCAATGGATTTTTAAGGGGGGGGGCAAGGACGTTGTCTTTGGGGGCTTTATTGCTTATGGCCGCAGGTATTGCAATGGTAACTGGATCCGGGTGTACGGATCAAAAAAAAGTTGAAGAAAAAGGCAGCCTCATCAAAGCCGGCACCGTGGAAATCAGCCGGGCCGACTTTATCCGGGAACTGGAGGTCAAGCAGGCCAACTATCCCTATGATATAAAAGACAGGCCCAGTGAATACAATGCCATGGTTCTGGATCTTGTCTCTGATCTGTCTGATGAGGCTGTGCTGCTGGCGGCCGCCGCAGCCAAGGGGATTGATGTCAGTGCCAAAGAACTTGACGCTGCCGTCGCCGATTTTAAGAAAGACTATCCCGAAGACAGCTTTGACCAGATGCTGCTTGAAGGGGCCATACCATATCCTGTCTGGAAAAAGAGATTAAAAAAGGATATGGTCATCCGGAAATTAATCATGCAGGATTTGGTGGCGTCCCAGGAAATTCATCCCGGGGATATGATTGCCTTTTATGACCGCTTTACAGGACAGACCGGTGCCCAGGACAGTAATCATTCAAAAATGATGGATGAAAAAGATCTGGTGCTCAGGCTGCGGATGGAAAAAAGCCAGGAAGTCTTTGGAGAATGGATGCAGAGACTACAGGACAGCTATCCTGTACACATAGACAAACTGGAGTTAAGTACCTTTTTAATGAATGTTGAAAGCCAATAAAGGTGGATGTATGAGAAAACAACGAGACATAATATTAGTTTTTATACTTGCTTTTTTCTGGGTCGGAACTTGTCTGGCCCAGGAAGTCGTTGACCGGATAGTCGCCATTGTAAATGACGATATTGTCACCCTGTCCCAGCTTGACGCGGCAGCGGCCCCGTACCGGAAAAATATTGAAGCATCCCAGGAGTCATTGGACCGGAAAAAAGAGATAATGGCGCAAATGTACGCCCAGGTCCTCAATCAATTGGTGGAAAGCAGTCTGGTGACTCAGGAAGCTAAACGAATGGGCATTGCCGTGGATGATACTGATGTGGACAAGGCCATGGAAAATTTTAAAAAAGAGCACAATCTTGACCAGGAAAGGCTGGAACTCGGCCTGGCCGCCCAGGGCATGACTCTTGGGCAATACCGTGAAAGGCTTCGGGAGCAGATTCTCCAGGGCATGATTGTTTCAAGGGCTGTCCGTGCCAAGATCGTTGTTACGGATAAGGAGATAAAAGCCTATTACGACAGCCATTATCAGGACTTCAAGGCCAAGAAAAAATATCATTTGAAAAATATAATCGTAAGGGGGGCAACGGATCTTGCCACGGTCCAGGGAAAACTGGAAAGCAAGGCGGATTTTTCAGAAGTTGCCCAAGCGTATTCAATCGGTTCCAATGCGTCTTCCGGTGGCGAACTCGGTGAGTTTGACATATCAAGCTTCAGCGATGAGATCAAAAAGGCACTTGAGGGCGTTGGCAAGGGTCAATACACTAAGCCCGTCGATATGGGGGATTCTTTCCAGATCCTTTATGTGGCGGATATCATTTCACAGGGACAGAGCCCTGTCCAGGAAGAGGTGGAAAAACAGATCCAGGATATTCTGTACCGGGAGCACGGGGAAGCCCAGTTCAAAAAGTGGATGGAAAATCTTAAAAACAGCGCACACATTAAAGTAATGCTGTAATCCTGTCGATACTGTCTGCCTAAAGGAAATATATCGATGCAAAAAGAGCAAATCCAGATACTTGAGACCAGTATTATAAGATTGTTGCGCCGGGGAGCCAACAGGCAGCTGCTCAATATCATAAAAAAAACCCACATGGCAGACCTGTCCATTGTTTTCGAAAACCTGACCCCCCTGAACCAGGAAAAGCTGTTTAATCTGCTGGAAAATCCCGAGGATATCGGCCTGCTGTTTTCGCACCTGCCTGAAAACACCTTTGTGGAGCTTGTCAAAATCGTAGATTTCGATAAGCTGGTGACTGTTTTTAACAACATGCCCTCGGATGATGCTGCCGAGCTGCTCGGGTGTCTGGACGAGGAACTGTCCGACAAGATTCTGTCCAAAATGCAAAAGGAAGAATCGTACAATGTCGAGCAGATCATGAGCTATGACGAGGATACTGCCGGCAGCCTCATGGTCAAGGATTACGTGGCCCTGGCAGAAGACGTCAAGGCAAAGGAAGTGATCGAAGCACTGCAGAACAAGTATCTTGATGTTGAGATGCCTTTCTATATCTATGTGATAGATAATTATGGCAAGCTTGTGGGGGTCAGTTCCCTGCGCCAGCTGGTGGTGGAATCCCCGGATAAGCCGCTTAAATTGTTCATGGCCACGGATATTGTTTCTGTCAAACCTTACACGGACCGGGAAGTCGTTGCCCGTCTGGTGTCCCGTTATGACTATCTGGCCATTCCCGTTGTGGATGATGATAACCGGATCATCGGTATTGTCACGGTGGATGACGTCATAGATATTCTGCACGAGACCGCCACAGAAGATATGTTGAAGATGGCGGGCGTGGGTGAAAATTATGTGGAAACCCAGACTATCATCAAAGGTACTCGAATCCGGATGCCGTGGCTGCTTGCAAGCTGCTGTGGCGGGATTGCAAACTCTTTTGTCATTGGCGGGTTTGAATCCACCCTGGCAAAATTCACAGGGCTTGTGGCCTTTATCCCCATTATCATGGGCATGGGGGGCAATATCGGCACCCAGAGCGCCACGATTATGGTGCGGGGTATTGCCACAGGCCAGGTGAATATTCGGGATTTTACAAAAATGCTGACAAAGGAACTGGGGGTCGGGTTTATTCTGGGGATGGTATACGGAACTCTGATCGGTTCTGTGGCCAAGTTTCGTTTTATGACGGAATCCTCTTCATGGGCTTTGGCCTCAAGTGTCAGCATTTCCATTGTCGCAGCCATGAGTGTGGCAGCACTTGTGGGGACAACGGTGCCGCTTGTTTTTGAAAGACTCAATATTGATCCTGCCGTTGCCACAGGGCCTTTTGTGACCACGTTCATGGATCTTTCCAGTGTTTACTGTTATTTTACGATTTCAAAAATTTTGCTTGGATTCTGATATACTCGGGTATGGATGCTGATTTCAACACCGACGCCATATTACTGCGCAAAATTGAATATGGAGACCATGACCTGATTATCACCTTTCTGACCCGGGACCGGGGCAAGATCAGCGTGATGGCAAAAAACGCAAAAAAGAGCGTGCGCAGGTTTTCAGGTGCCATGGACCTGTTTTCGGTCAATCATATCCAGTGCGCCTTTCCCAGAAAAAACAGGGACGCCATGATCAATCTGTGCCAGACGGTGCTCGAAAACGGGTTTTCCCGTATCCGGTATGATGTGGTGAATACGGCGTATGCTTCCTACTGGACGGAAATTGTCACCCAGTGGCTGGAGGAGGGTAAAGCCCAGCCCGATATTTTTGAACTGCTTTACACGGCCCTTGAAATGGTGGATGACGGTTATATCCGCACCGAAGTGATCAGCCTGCTGTTCCAGATCCGCTTTATGCGGTTGTCCGGCTTTTCTCCGGGAATAGATCAGTGCGATACCTGTAGTACAAGTTTAGAGGGGATTGATTCGGCCAGGCTTTGGTTTGATTTTAAAGCGGGTCGGGTTGTATGTTCAAAGTGCAGGGGCAGTGAAAGCTTTTCCCGGGAACTTGCCGGACCTTTTGGCGGCAGTACCCGGGGGTGCTGGGTATCCAAGGGTACCCTGAAACAATTGTCCTGGATCAATACCGTGGAAATGTCACGGGCAGACCGTATCAAGTTCTCTCCTGTTGCCATCCAGGAGGGCGAAACCCTGCTGGAATCCTTTATTCCTTTTCATATGGGTCTAAATTTTAACAGCTTGAAATTTTTGAATAAAATGAGATTTGATATATGAACCTTGCGCCAATACTTGAAAGAAAACAGATACACGTTTCCGTGCCCTGCCGCATTGATTTCGGCGGTACCCTGGATATTTCCACCTTTTATCTGCCCCTGGCAGGCCTTAAACCGGCGACCCTGAACCTGGCCCTTGACATGCGTACCCATGTATATTTATCGGCGTGGGACCAGGGCAGGATTAAAATATCTTCCAAGGGCTTTGACACCATTGACCGCAGCCGTGATGACAAAGGCTGGGACGGTCCCATGGGACTGATGTTTGCAGTTTTCCAGTATTTTAATGCCCATGGGGTGCATCTGCACATTGAATCGGAATCTCCTGTCCGAAGTGCCCTTGGCGGATCTTCCTGTGCAGCTGTGGCCATTATTGCCGCCGTTTATACTGCCTTGGAAAAACAGATCGATCCCGAACATATTGCCTGGCTGGCCCATTATCTGGAAGGCGCCGTGGCAGGTGTTCTGTGCGGTGTCCAGGACCAGACCGCTGCGGCGTTTGGCGGGGTGAACCTGTGGGAATGGACATTTGGACGCAACGGTCCTGAATTTATGCGCTTTCCGGTGTTTGACTCACGTGAAAAAATAGAAAAATTGAACCACCATATTCTGGTGGCCTATTGCGGGATTCCCCATGAATCAAAGGATGTCAACTCCCGGTGGGTGAATGATTTTAAATCAGGCAAGGCATACGATGCATTTGAGTGCATCACCCGTCTTACACGGCAGTTCACCCGTGCCCTGGGCGCTTTTTCCTTTAAAGAGGCAGCACAGTTGATGAATCGGGAAACAGCTGTTCGTTGGGAAATGACCCCTGATGTGCTGGACAGTACAGGCATAACCCTGTGGGAATCCGCAAAGGCAGAAGGTTGCGGGGCCAGATTCACAGGGGCAGGGGGCGGCGGCTGCCTGTGGGCCATTGGAGAAGAAACAGATATTGACAAGTTAAAAGCACAGTGGCAGAAAATTCTTGATCCCATTGACGGAGCAATGGTACTGGATACGGCCATAGACCCCAAAGGAATTTTTGTACATTCATAAAAGGAGATAAGATGGCAGGATATGATCCCGAACAGGATAAAAAAATAGCTGAGTGGAAAAATGAGGAAACCGGACTGATCATCTCCATCATGCAGTATGGTCAGGGCGAACCCAAACTGCAGATCGGGCCCAGAATTCTGAAGAAAAAAGACGGCTCGGACCGTGCCCCCATGAAGGCGGGCCGCCTCTCCGTGGAAGATGTCATGTGGCTGTATGACATTATTGATGAGGTCAAAGATGAGCTATCCGACATGGTCGGACCTGAATAGCCCCTCAATCGTTCCACCGTTAGGAGCAAGAAAGGCAAGGTCCGTGGGGCCGGCCGCATTAATGGTCAGCGCGGACCCTGACATGGGACTGATTCGCCAGGGGGTTGGCAGATGGCAGTCCCGTGCGTTTTTCAACAGCAGCCTGCTGGTCAAAGAAGATGACCCGTTGGGGATGAGTGTGGCAGGTCCTTACATCGGAGCGCCCTATGGGGTGATGCTGCTGGAGTCGTTGATTGCAAAGGGGACCCGGGCTGTTATTGTCCTTGGCTGGTGTGGCGGCCTTTTCCCGCATTTTGTCCCGGGTGATCTGGTGGTGGTGGAAACCGCCCTGGTGGATGAGGGCACATCCCGGCATTATATGGATTTGCGGGGTGAACTGCCGACGGTTCATGCCGATACCCGCCTTACCGCAAAACTTTCGGAAGCACTTGGGACGGCCGGGCTTGACGTCCGTGCCGGCGCCACCATCTGGACCACGGATGCCATTTACAGGGAAACGCCTGAAAAGGTGGCCTGGTACAAGGACAAAGGCGCCTGTGCCGTGGATATGGAGTGCTCGGCCCTGTTTGCGGCGGCTGCGTTCAGAAAAATTCCCATTGCTGCGTTGCTTGTGGTGTCTGACAGTCTTGCCCGGGCGGACGGTACCTGGGATCCGGGCTTTTACAAAAAAAGGTTTAAAACTACGCGTAAACAGGTCTGTGGCCTTGCCGTGGAATTGACAGGAAAACTTGCCCATGGATTTTGATGCATGCCGGATTGAGGCGAAAAAGCTGCGCCGGGAACTGACCGAACATAGTTACCGCTATCATGTGCTGGATGATCCCGTCATTGATGACCAGACCTATGATATGATGTTGCGCCGCCTCATTGACATTGAAACCCGGTTTCCTGATCTTGTCACAGCGGATTCCCCCACCCGGCGCATCGGGGCCCCGCCCTTAAGCGCCTTTGACACGGCCCCCCACTCGGTTCCCATGCTCAGTCTGGACAATGCCTTTAACGATCAGGAGATCCTGGATTTTCATACCCGGTGTTTGAAAACTTCCGGCGCCGATGCCCTGACCTATACGGCAGAACCCAAACTGGACGGCCTGGCTGTGGAATTGACCTATGAACACGGGGTATTGGTTTTGGCCACCACCCGGGGGGACGGATACACCGGTGAGGTGATCACGGAAAACATCCGGACCATCAGATCCGTTCCCCTGCGTCTGATGGATAATAAAACGGCTGTGCCGGATTTCATTGAAGTGCGCGGGGAGGTTATCATCCGGCATAAAGATTTTGAAATGCTTAACCAGCGCCGCCTGGATAAAGGAGAGCCCGCCTTTGCCAATCCCCGCAATGCTGCTGCAGGGTCACTGCGCCAGTTGAATTCAAAGATAACGGCCCAGCGGCCTTTGACCATATTTGTCTATGGCGTGGGCGTTGTGCGTGGCCTTTCTTTTGCCTCCCAGGCCATGATGCTTGAATCTCTTTCGGATCTGGGATTCCCGGTGAATCCGTTTACCCAAAAAAGGATCTCAATCCGGCAGGTGCTGGAAAATTTTAAGCACCTGGAAAGCCTTCGTCCGGAACTGGCCTATGACATAGACGGCATGGTGATCAAGGTGGACGATATTTTAATCCAGCAGACCCTGGGCGAAAAAATAAAAAGCCCCAGGTGGGCCATTGCCTATAAATTTCCGGCCATGGAAAAGACCAGCACAATACTGGATATCACGGTCCAGGTGGGCCGCACCGGGACGTTAACCCCTGTGGCGGAACTTGCGCCGGTGAACATCGGCGGTGTCACGGTTTCCAGGGCCACCCTGCACAATGCGGATGAGATCCAACGAAAAGATATTCGCATCAATGATACGGCATTGATCACAAGGGCAGGGGACGTGATTCCCAAGGTGGTGAAAATTATTCCCGCAGCCCGGACCGGGGAAGAACGGGTGTTTACCATGCCCGATACCTGTCCGGTCTGCGGTTCCAGGGTGAGACGCCTTGAGGGAGAGGCTGCCGTTAAATGCATCAATGCCGGATGCAGCGCCCAGATCAAGGAGCGTATCCGCCATTTTGTATCCAAGAAAGCGTTTGACATGGACGGGCTCGGCAAAAAACTGGTGGAACAGCTTGTGGACGCAAAACTTGTCAACTCCTTTGCCGATCTCTTTCATCTGAACCGGGACATCCTGGCTGGGCTTGAACGTATGGGCCTGAAATCCGCCGACAATATTATCGCTGCCATCGAGCAGTCCAAAACGGTTTCCTTTCCACGGTTTATTTTTGCCCTGGGCATTGACCACACCGGCGAGCATGCGGCCCGGCTTCTGGCCAAAAAATTTGCGGACCTTGAATCACTTCTGGCTGCAGATGCACAGACCATCAGCGCCATCCATGGTATGGGAGAGACCACGGCCGGGGCGGTGACCGGATTTTTCTCCATTGAAGAAAACAAAAAAATGGTGAAAGATCTACTTGGTGCCGGCGTATCCATTACCAATGATCTGTACGGTGAAGCCGATGAAAAGGATAATGCTGTCAGCGGTAAAACCATAGTGCTTACGGGCAGCTTTGACGCCATGACAAGAAATCAGGCCAAGGCAAAGCTGCTGGCCCTGGGCGCAAAGGTGACAGGTTCTGTGTCCAAAAATACAGATATCGTTATCGCCGGCAGTCAGGCCGGTTCCAAACTTACCAAAGCCGGGGACCTTGGTGTCACTGTTTGGGATGAAGCCCGGCTTCTGGAATTGATCGGCTGCGGGGATTAAAACATTTTAAATTCGCAAGTGTAGGCATTTATCCCCGGATTTTTTTGAACTATTAGGATTAATCGAACAGCGCATCGACAAATCGTTTTGCATCAAACACCTGCAGATCTTCTATGCCTTCACCTACGCCGATGTAGGCAATGGGCAGATTCATGGTTGAACTGACCGCTGCCACAATCCCACCCTTTGCCGTGCCGTCCAGTTTGGTGACGCTTATCTGGGTAAGCCCCACAGCCCTGTGGAAAATATCTGTCTGGGACAGGGCATTCTGGCCGGTGGTGGCGTCAATGACCATCATTACATCATGGGGGGCTCCCTTATATTTTTTATCCACAGAGCGCTTGATTTTTTTTAACTCTTCCATGAGATTCTTCTGGGTGTGCAGCCTGCCTGCCGTGTCAATGAGCACTACGTCAGCCCCTCTTGCCGTGGCCGCTTCAACGGCATCATAGGCAACTGCGGCAGGGTCCCCTCCTTCTTTGTGCCGGACAATGTCCGCGCCGGCACGCTGGGCCCAGATTTCTACCTGTTCGATAGCCGCGGCCCTGAACGTGTCTGCCGCTGCAATCAATACTTTTTTGCCTTCGGACTTGTATTTCATGGCCAGTTTGCCAAGGGTGGTTGTTTTACCGGTCCCATTGACCCCTACCATCATGATGACATAGGGCTTGGGCCTGGATGGGGCAGGGGGGTCAGGTTCATTAAAAAGGGTGAGCAACTCGTCTTTAAGCACCTGGCGAAGCTGATCCCCCGTGGACAGGCCACGGCTTTTTTTCCTGATTCGCTCCATTATATCCATGGTGATCTCAAGACCTAAATCAGAGGTGATCAGACGTTCTTCAAGCTCATCAAACAGATCGTCATCTATGGCTTTGGCCGAGGAGAACAGTTCTGTGACATCTGTATTCAAAACCGCCCGGGTTTTGGCCAGACCGGATTTAAGTTTTGAGAACAGTCCTGTGCCCTTCTTGATTGCAGGTTTTTCTTGAACCTGTGCCTGGAGAACCGGTTCTTCTGGCCGGGCGGGTTCCTGGGCTGTATTCAGTTCAGGTGCTATGTCCGGTTCAGGCACCTTGGCCGGCGTCTGATCTATGGCTGATTCCTCAGACGGCATCGGCCTTTCCTCGACAAATTCCTTTGCTTCCTTGGATTCATCTGACTGCAAGCCTGATTTTAAGCCAGCCTGCAAAGAGGGTTCCGGTGAAATGGGCTCTTCTGCGTGTCTATTTTCTTCTGAAACGGGTTCAGTCTCAGGTTTTCTTTTTTTCTTAAAAAAGCTAAATACCACCCTTGTATCTCCTTACTGGATTTTGACCATGGGCCTTAAATCCTGATTTTGCAATTTGGTAAAATTCGAGTTATTATGCCCCATCTTTTACATTTTTTAGCAGCCGCAATCAAGCTTTGGATCTGTTAAATTGACTTTACTTTCTTTGTCTCACTGGTTAAAAGTAATCAACCATTACAAGTCGTTTAAACTTGAGGACACATGATGGCCGAACACCGTAATGATAAAAACAGACCAGTTACAAGATCAAATAAGTGAAAAAATGAATCTGGAGTAATAATGGAAGACAACACCCTGAATATTCCCTCCGGCGTGCGGGCGCAAGCGCTTAAAACCATGAATGAGGACAGCAGGGAAAACCTGGCGCGAACACGGTTTTTTCCTGAAAAAATAGATATTTTCAATGCATCACATACATCTCTTGAGGCATTGAATGAATACCGTTTTTTGAAAGATACCGAGGCGGAACGCATGCTGCCCGGAATTATCAACAATCCGGTACAGCAGGTGATTACAGATCCTGACCCCGATGAAAATGCAATGGTGGAATTTTCAAAGCCGCGACACATCGGTGTTGTTTTTTCCGGCGGCCCGGCGCCGGGCGGGCACAATGTAATTGCAGGCCTTTTTGATGAGATGAAACGATTCAACAGCGCGTCAAAAATGTTCGGGTTTATTAAAGGGCCTGAAGGGCTGCTCGAAAACCGGTACATTGAGATCACCGCAGGACTGGTGGACACCCACCGGAACATGGGCGGTTTTGACATGATTAAAACCGGGCGGACCAAAATTGATTCCGGCAGCAAAATGGAAAAGGCCCTGACGGTATGCAAGGGATTGAAGCTGGATGCGCTGGTGATTATCGGCGGGGATGATTCCAATACAAACGCCGCTTTTCTGGCCCAGCATTTTAAATCCTCGGGGATCAAGGTCATCGGCATCCCCAAAACCATTGACGGCGATATCCAGGTAAAAACCGAAGACGGCAAAGTGTTGTGCGCTACCTCCTTTGGATTTCATTCTGCGGCCCGGGCCTTTGCACAAAATATTTCCAATTTGGCCAGTGACGGCAGCTCCGACATTAAATACTGGCATGTGTGCAAGGTCATGGGCCGGGTGGCAAGCCATCTTACGCTGGAGACAGCGCTTCAGACCCACGTGAATATCGCCTTGATCGGTGAGGAATTAGCAGACTATGTGGACCAGGACCGTATGGTCAAGTCCCTGGCGCAGGACGGGCAGATGGATTATAACGCCTATGGGATTACCCTGCGCCATCTGTCCCGGCTGATCTGTGATATCATTGTCCGGCGGGCGGCATTCGGGAAAAATTACGGGCTGATGATCATCCCCGAAGGCATCCTGGAATTTATTAATGAAATCCAGGTCTTCATCACAAAACTCAATAAAATTATTGCCGATTATAATAGAATCCATGACCTGGATTTCCACAGGGCATTTCCCACCCTGAACGAAAAACTGGATTATTTGCGCAGGATTTCCCAGGGTATGATGGACAAGGGCCGGTTTCCCATATGGAATATCCGGGACGATGAGCTGTTTAACCAGCTGCCTTCGTTTTTCAGGGAAGGGCTTCTGGTGGAAAGGGATCTTCACGGCAATTTCCAGTTCTCCCAGGTCAAAACCGAGAAGATCATCATGGACATGGTCAAAGAGTATCTGGACGTGCTTCGGGAACAGGGACGCTACAAGGTAGGTATTCTTCGGGATGATTATGTTTCGCTCATGGATGATGCGGGCATGGATCCGGACCTGTTTGCCCCGGCGTTGTTTAAAAACCCCCAGGATAAATATGTGCTGGTCAAGCCGGATATCATTTCCCTTAAAACCTTGAATTATGCCCTGGTCAATGCAGGTATACTGGATAATGAAGAAGATACACCATCGGTCCTTGTAAATATATTTAAAAAATCCCAGGCTGAATTTAAAATCCAGACCCATTTTTACGGGTATGACGGCCGGGGCACTGATCCCACCTATTTTGACTGTTGTTATGCCTACAATTTAGGGCTTACGGCCTTTCATCTGATTGCAGGCGGTGCCACAGGCCAGATGGCCGCCATTATCAATCTGGAAAAGGAATTTGACCAGTGGCAGCCGGCCGGTATCCCCATTGCCCGGCTCATGCACCTTGAGGAACGTAAAGGGCGCCTGGAATTGGTTATGGAAAAAAGCATTGTCGACCTGGAATCCAACGCCTTTAAGATGTTCAAGGCAGTCAGGGAGGACTGGGTGGCGGCCTGTGCATGCCCTGACCGGTTCAGAAATCCAGGGGCCATCGGGTTTTCCAAAGAGATGGAAGAGGACCGGCCTTTAACGCTCCGGCTCAACGCTCTGCAATCTTAATGGCCTGTTTGGTAATTGACGAATCGGCTGAAATCTCATTTTCATGAGATTTCGCTTCGATCCCCTAATTACCAAACAAGCGCTAAAAAGTTAAAAATATCAATACGCTTTTATAAATGATTTGACTTTATGTGGCGGTTGCTCGATAATAATTTATCTGCAACAATAACGCGATGCGGCGAATAAATCGTCAACCTCTGCGCTTCAGGGGGCTGAATCATTGGTTGCAGCCGGATTTTAATTCTTTTTAATTCTATATGAGGAGGAGAGAATGAAAAAAACAAAATCGATTTGCTTTGTCATTATGCTTTGTTTTATTTTGCCAACCATGAGCTTTGCGCAACCCGGCTATCGTCCGCCGCCGCCCCCTCATCGGGATCGGGATCATCGGGATCATGAGCTTCGAAAATGCATTGATCGTTGCTATCATCAAGAAAAGAGGTGTCTGCAAAAACAGATGTCATCGTAAGTTCCGAGGAGACCTCTACCGGTACGACGACCGCGGACCGTGGAGAAGATAATTAATTAAGCTTTGGTTTATCCGCTTCTTTTGGCAGTCAGGACAACTGACTGCCAAAAGACTTAGCGCCAAGGTTTCACCCTGTCTGACGCTGGGGTCTGGGTTTATTCTTTATGCCGTGCCGGCTGGTATGTACACAACGGTTCCTGGGATAGGTAATTGCCGGTGGCCTCGTATGCCCTGGCCCGGCATCCGCCGCACACCTGTTTGTATTCGCAGATTCCGCATTTTGGTTCAAGATTGTTAAAGTCCCGCAGTTTGTTAAACACCTCTGAATTTTCCCACACATCCTTAAAGTGCTGGGTTTTGATGTTCCCGCAGGTTACGTCTAGAAATCCGCAGGTCTGA
>QKDP01000207.1 GCA_003252055.1 Desulfobacter postgatei
TGGTGGTAGTTACTGATTCCCGCCGACCCTAAACGCTTTGCCATGGACAGGGTCAGCTCCCCAAGGGAGGCGCACACCTTAAGTCGGGTGGTGCTTCTGATGGATTCCGCAGTCCGGCAGATAATATCCAGATCACGGCTTTGGGGCATAAATCCGCTTGCCACCATGGAGAAATGGGTTGCCCCGGCCTCTTCCATGCGAAGGGCACTGTCGGTCATCTCCTCCACCCCCAGCATGGGATAGGTGGTGATGCCGGTGTTGTAAAAAGAAGACTGCGCACAATAGGCGCAGTCTTCGGAACAGCACCCGGATTTGGCATTGATGATGGCGCATGAAAAGATTTGGCTCCCCATCCGTTTTTCACGAATTTTTCCTGCACAGGCTATCATATCAAACAGGTCTGCCCCGGAGACAGATGTAAGTTTTAAGGCCTCCTCCCGGGTGATCTCACCGTTGGCCAGTATCTTTTCCGCAAAACCTGAAATGGTTGTATTAAACATAGCCCCTCTTAAATTTTTGTTTTTTTCCTTGATGCAGGGAAGCAAATATGTTCTATATTGTCAACATGATTTTTAAAAAAGGTTGACAATATAACCTGGGAGAATAGATTGGGAAATAGAGAAACACTGCTGGAACTTCTTAAATCTGAAAAAAACTGCTGGATATCCGGAGAGATCCTGCGCCAGGACCTTGGCATCAGCCGCAATGCCGTATCCAAACATATTCGCGCCCTTCGGAACAAGGGATATGAGATCGAATCCTCCACAAAAAAAGGCTATCGCCTTGATGGGCCCCAGGATCTTATTATTCCCCAAGAGATTCTGGATGGCCTTAATACAAGGGTTTTGGGCAGGCAGGAGATCTTCTGTTTAAAGGAAACGGATTCCACCAACAGCCAGGCCAGAGCTATTGCCGATGGTGGTGCCGGGGAGGGCACCCTTGTCCTTGCGGAAAGCCAGACCCTGGGGCGGGGAAGAAAGGGCCGGACCTGGTTCTCTCCCAAGGGAGAGGGGCTTTTTATCTCCATGATTCTGAGGCCTTTGATGTCCCCCATGGAGTCGTCAAGGCTGACATTGCTCGCAGCGGTGGCCCTTGCCGAGGCTCTGATCGATTCAACAGGGTTGGAGATCAGAATAAAGTGGCCCAACGATCTTTTATGCAACGGGCGCAAGGTGGCCGGAATTCTCACGGAACTCAGCACTGATATGGATACGGTAAACCATGTGATCATCGGCCTGGGGCTCAATGTTAATACGCCCAGAAAATCTTTTCCAGAGGATCTTAAAGAAAAAGCCTCTTCTCTTTTGGTGGAATCGGGCCGGCCCCATTCCCGTTGCAAAATAACCCAGCTCTTTCTGGAACGTTTTGAACTCCATTATGATACCCTGGCGGATCACGGTTTTCCCCAACTCCTTTCCCGGTGGAAAGCCTTATCCGACAGCGTCGGCCAGAAGGTTTGTGTGGAGATGATCGACAAAACGCTTACCGGCATTATCCAGGATGTGGATTCCAATGGTTTCCTGATTCTTGAGGACGAAAAAAGAGTGCGCCACAGCATTCTCTCCGGGGATGTTATTCCACTGACAGGTAAAAAAAATGACAGGTAAAAAATTATGAATGCAAACGAGATATTAGAAACAGACCGGAATCTTCTTTGGCACCCTTACACCTCCATGCTGAATCCCCTGGAAGTCTACCCCGTGGTGGGGGCATCCGGCGTCAGGATTGAGCTTGCCGACGGAACCCGCCTCATTGACGGCATGTCCTCCTGGTGGGCGGCAATCCACGGTTACAACCATCCTGTTTTAAATGAAGCAGCCCATGGGCAGATTGACGCGTTCTCCCATGTTATGTTTGGAGGGTTCACCCACAAGCCTGCAGCGGAACTTGGACAACTCCTGGTTGAAATTACGCCAAAGGGCCTTGAACAGGTCTTTCTGGCCGATTCAGGATCAGTATCCGTGGAGGTGGCCGTCAAGATGGCAATCCAGTACTGGTATGCCCTGGGACGGCCTGAAAAAAACCGGCTTTTGACCATTCGCAAAGGATATCACGGAGACACGGCAGGAGCCATGTCAGTATGCGACCCTGTTAACGGCATGCATGAAATGTTTACCGGTATTCTACCGAAGCAGTTGTTTGCAGATGCTCCGGCCATTCCCTTTGAAGAAACCTTCCGGGAGGAGGATATCCAGAGCATGAAAACGCTTTTGGAAAACCGCCATCAAGAGATAGCCGCAGTAATCCTGGAACCTATTGTCCAGGGAGCTGGCGGCATGAGGTTTTATTCGGCTGGTTATTTAAAACGTGTGCGTGAGCTTTGCGACCAGTACGACGTACTTTTGATCTGTGACGAAATTGCCACTGGATTTGGCAGGACCGGAGAGCTGTTTGCCTCCAATCATGCGGGTATCTCCCCGGACATCATCTGTCTGGGCAAAGGAATCACCGGAGGATACATGACCCTGGCGGCCAGCATAACCACCCGCAGGATCAGTCACGCCATTTCCAAGAACGGAAACTCTGTGTTCATGCATGGACCAACCTTTATGGGCAACCCCCTGGCCTGTGCCGTGGCCTGTGCAAGCATTGGTCTTCTGCTGGACAGTCCATGGAAAAAGACCATTGCCGGAATTGAAACACAGCTGAAAAAAGAGCTCGCCCCATGCAGGGATCTTCCCCAGGTGCAGGAGGTGCGCGTTCTGGGCGCCATTGGCGTGGTGGAGATGAAAAATCCGGTAAATATGGGAGAGATCCAGAAACGTTTTGTCAAAAAAGGAGTGTGGGTAAGACCATTTGGAAAGCTTGTGTACATCATGCCACCCTATGTGATCTCACCTGAAGATTTGAGTATCCTGACCCGGGCCCTGTTCGAGGTGGTCAGGGAGGAGGGTTGATTTTTGGTGAAAAAAGGGTAATTAAAGTTTCCAAAAGTAACCGATGGAATTCATTGTTCCTTAAACCTTTGGGGTTCGTTTTAATAAAATTTCAAATTTCTTTGGCTATTTTTTAAGCGCAAAAGATATGATTACTTTTTTTTAAAAAAGAGACACCCCATGATAAATTCAGCAGCAGTATTAAAAGTGTCCTCCGTTGTATTGACTTGACTGGGTCTCTCCTGATAAAAACTATCACATAAAATATGCAAGCTGATCACAACCGATTATTTGTTGAAATTTTATCAGGAAGTTGGTGAACTTAAAAATATATAACCAATTGAAATTAAAAGTATTTCAAAATAGCACTGCAACTTTTAAGTATAATTTTTTTGAGGGAATAATGTGTAGCAAGAAAATTGAAGTAGAAGACTGGACAGATGAGTACTTTTCAATAATGGAAGAGTTGGGGATTGATGTAAATTTTCAGATTGGGTACAAAGAAAGTCCTAACCCAGATGAAGAAATAAAATGGACACCTTATCCTCATAACGAATTTGACGGCATAGGTGGCTTTGCGAATAAATTAAGAAGCTTTGGCTGGCCAATAAATACATTGGCCTCTTCTAAAGATAATGCCCCTCCTTCCTTACCCTCCTTGTCTTTAATGATTGTTAGAATATTATTGTATCGACTTACCCGAAAAAAACCAAAACCTGTCAGCTGGAAATTTTACAACAAGGATAAACAGTCAGGATCATCACAAATCTTTGCGGTCTTGCTGGATAAAACACAAACACAAAATCTCGTTAGTGCAGCAAAATTAGAAAGAGTTACAGTCAATACATACCTTTTAAAATATCTGGACGAAATTGTCAGAGAGATGCTTCAAAATGACCAGAAGAGCAACACCTGGCTTATTCCAATTAATTTAAGAGGAGCGATTAATAGAAAATCTGACGAATCAAATCACCTATCGTTTTTTCCTTCAAGAATTGACAGAGGTGATTCTTTAGAGAAAATTCAGCAACGTAATGATAAACGATTGAGGCAAAAGCTGCATTGGCTGGCCTGGTATTTCTTCAATATTAAAGGAAAGCGTAAGGGAAGACAGGGAATTGAAAATATTGTAAAAAAGTCTTTGAACAATCAGGTTGGACTGGTTGGATTTTTTTCAAATTTAGGGTCGTGGCCCCATGAAAATGACGCAGAAGCAGTTAAAAAAATAGCCCAGGAAAGAAAAGATCAGGGTAGTTGGTATTTATCTCATCATGGCAAGCCAACATGGCCCATTGGCGTGTGGGTTTTAACTTGGCTGGGGCAACTTGCTATAACAATACAAGTCCACCCTTCTATCAGTAACGACCCTGAAATAGGAAAAAAGATGATTGAAGAATTTATTGAAAAGGTGGATCATATCGCGTTTTAGGGTCTTCTGGGCAAAATGGGCCAATATAGTAAGGGCCACGGAAATATTAAAATCCGCAAATATTCATTCTTAAATCTAACTGATATAAACAATACAAAATAGATGGACTATGGTCATCATAGAAACCTACAGACAGAATGATAAGGGCATAACTATGATTGACCAGTCGATGATGCATAATTTACCCATAACTATAACAGAGTTGACAATTGAACTAAAAGATTTTTTTAATTCCGTCCGAAACCAATTGAAAGGGCATGAACGCCGCCAATTCATGGCCCGAGTAGTTTCTCTTATGGGCCCCGGCGGGCAAATAAAGGCAGAAAGAGAACTGGGCTGGGATCGGAAAACGATGATCAAAGGGCGACGAGAAATTGGAAGCGGATTTACCTGTGTTGATAATTTCTCCGGGCGAGGCCGAAAATTGTCTTTGGATCATTTTCCGAATTTAAAAGAGGACATAACTGGTATTGTAAACCCTATATATGCCAGACTGATCCAACCTTCCGCACTCAAAATTTATATTCGCCAATATCAGCGAATGAAGTGCACCGCCGTTTAATTGACAATATGGCTCTGCACAATTCTCAGTTATGAAACTGGGACATGTGCCAGACACGCATTCAGCAGCCGCATGGGCAACTCATGTTCCCAAAAACGTCGATTAAACCGATAACAGTATTCACCGATGTATTCTTGTAGGTAACGGCG
>QKDP01000327.1 GCA_003252055.1 Desulfobacter postgatei
TCCGGCCATACCCATGCGAAGGGTTTTTTCAGCCACATCGGCCATGAGGAGAAGAACCGCTCCTTGGAGATCATCTCATACTCGACTTCAGGCCGCAGCATGATAACGGTCTCGATCATGGACAGAGGCGCCGGGTCTGTAGAGGTTTCCGCCCGTCCGATCTTCCCCATGGTGCTTTTGACCTCGGGAAACCGCTGGATGATCTTGTCGGTTTGCTGCAACAGCTCTTTGGCCTTGGTAATAGATATCCCCGGAAGCGTGGTGGGCATATACAAAAGATCTCCTTCGTTCAACGGCGGCATAAATTCACTGCCAAGACGGGCCATAGGATACCAGGTCACCGCAATTGCCGCCAGGGCGATGAGGATTGTAACTTTTCGCCATTTTAATACCAGTTTGATTATGGGCAGATAAATCCTGATCAGGAACCGATTCAAGGGATTTTTCCCCTCTGGAAGAATTTTCTGGGGAGAAAAGCAGATCCATAGAAACAGAGACAGAATCAGGGCAAGCACCAGACTCAGATCCGGCAGCCTGACCCCGGCCACACCCAATGCCGTCACCAACAGAGGCGGCCCTGCCATGGTCAGGACCCATATTTTGACCTTTTTAGATCTGGAAAGCCCGGGATCAATGGGATGTTCTTTTACAAAAAATGTCATCAATACCGGGATAATGGTGATGGCCAGCACCGAGGAGGCGGCCATGGCGGTTGTCTTGGTATAGGCCAGGGGCCGGAACAACCGGCCTGACTGCTCCACGAGAGAAAAGACGGGCAAAAAAGAGACTGTTATGATCAGAAGGCTGAAAAAAAGCGCCGGCCCGACCTCTTTGGCCGAGTTGATGATAATCTGGTTATGGGAATGCGTTTCTCTATCCCGCTCCAGATGTTTATGGGTATTTTCCACCATAACGATGGAAGCATCCACCATCACCCCGATGGCAATGGCGATGCCCCCCAGGCTCATAATGTTGGCGTTAATGCCAAAGGGGTACATAATCAAAAAAGACATAAGTATTCCCACCGGCAGAGTAAAGATGGCCACAAACGCCGACCGGAAGTGGAGCAGAAAGACAATGCAGATGATGGCCACAACGATCATTTCCTCGGCCAGCTTTCCTTTCAGGGTATCCACGGCCCGTTCGATCAGGGCGGACCGGTCATAGCCGGTGACGATTTTGACACCGTCGGGCAATCCTTTTTCAAGATCGGCAAGCTTTGCTTTAACCCGCTTGATCACCTCCAGGGCATTCTCCCCGTACCGCATGATCACGATCCCGCCTGCAGTCTCGCCCTCGCCGTTCCACTCCAGAATTCCCCGGCGCAATTCAGGGCCGACCTGGATGTTGGCGATATCCTTCAGCAGGATGGGGGTTCCCTTGTCGTCAAAGGAGATGGCGATCTGTTCCAGATCTTTGATGGATTTTATATAGCCCAGCCCCCTGACCATGAACTCGGTTTCAGCCATTTCAATGAGTTTGCCGCCCACATCGGCGTTGGAACGTTGGATGGCCTTCTTGATTTTCTGAATGGAGATATTGTAAGAGAGCAGCTTGTTGGGGTCCACTTCCACCTGGTACTGTTTGACAAACCCGCCGATACTGGCCACTTCCGAGACCCCCGGGACAGAAGTCAGTTCATAACGCAGAAACCAGTCTTGAAGGGAGCGGAGCTGCTGCAGGTCGGTATTCCCCCTGGTGTCCTGGAGGGTGTATTCGTAAATCCAACCCACCCCCGTGGCATCCGGTCCCAGGCTGGGCGTTACCCCCGCAGGCAGCCTGCCCGAGACGAAGTTGAGGTACTCCATCACCCGTGACCTGGCCCAGTAGATATCGGTGCCGTCTTCGAAGATCAGGTAAACAAATGAGTAGCCGAAAAAGGAGTACCCCCGGACCACCTTGGCATAGGGCACGCTGAGCATGGCCGTAGTTAAGGGATAGGTCACCTGGTCCTCCACCACCTGGGGGGCCTGGCCCGGGTATTCCGTATAAATGATGACCTGGACGTCGGAAAGATCGGGGATGGCGTCCAGGGGGGTGTTGACCATGGCCAGGATGCCGCCGACAACAACGAAAAACGTTGCGAGCACCACCATGAATTTATTGTGTACGGACCATTCGATTATCTTGTTAATCATTACAACTTCCTTTTATATGAAAGTCTCAATAAATCGCTGAATTGATATCATGTTTTGTTGTGGGGCCTGGATGTTGATAAATCAGGTCAGCCCATGGCTGTTGTTTTTTATTCCATATCCTTAAAGAAATCATCTTCAGCGCCCGGTTGATTTTCCATGTCATCGAAGAAGTCGTCCGAAGGCCCGGCGTCCGCTTCCCTGCCTGCCTTGGCAGGCCCCTTGGACTTGGATTCGATCATTTTCTGTATGGCTTCCTTGAGCTTGGATTCGGAATCCAGGAGGAACTGGCCGGAAACAACGACATTTTCTTCTTGAATCAGGCCGCTGAGCACCTGGACACGGCCCTGGTCAAGAAACATTCCGGTGGTTACCTCCCTGGGGGTGAACCGGCCGTTACCTTTGGCCACGAATACGATTTTTTTCTCACCGGAATAGATCACGGCCTCTGCAGGGATTGACAGTCCCGGATTTTCCGGAGCCGTGTCGATTTTGATCCGGGCAAACATATCGGGCTTGAGCTTCCCATCGGTATTGTCAAAGGTGATCCGGATGACCACATCCCGGGTCTTGAGCTGAAGATAGGGGAATATATATGCAATTTTTCCCATATATGTTTTGCCCGGACTATAGGAAAGGGTCATTTCAACGGTCTGGCCTTCATAGACCAGATTCTGTTCATATTCGAAAATATGGGCCTCCACCCAGACGGTGGATAAATCTGCAATGGTGAACAAGCTATCCCCGGTTTTCACATAAGTGCCTTCAATGACATTCTTGGAGACCACCACACCCCTGTACGGCGATCTGACGGTCAGGGTTTTGCGGACTTGTCCGGTTTTTTCGATCTGGTCGATCTCTTCTTGTGCGATGTCGTAATACAAAAGTCTCCTTTTGGCGGACTCCAGTAGGGTCTCATTCATAAGGCTTTTGTTCCGCCGTAAGTTCTTAAATGCCGAAAGGTACTCCTCCTGGGATGCCAGAAGGGCAGGTGAATAAATCTCATAAATAGGCGCCCCTTTTTCCACCACAAAGCCGGTATAGTCGGCATACAGCTTCTCAATCCATCCGGCGGCCTTCTGGCTGACAATACCGGTGCGGGTCTCGTCAAAGGTTACATGACCATAAGTTCTGATGGTGTGGTTCAGCACCCCTTTTTCCACCTTGGCCACCCTGAGTCCCATATTCTGCTCCACAACCGGATTGATTTTGATATCCACACCGCCCACCAGTTCATCTTCGTACACGGGGACAAGATCCATGCCCATTTTGCTTTTTCCGGGGGCTTCGTAGATTTCGGTGGGATCCATGGGAGCCTTCCAGTAGGCGATTTTGCGTTCACTTGTTTTTCTGCCGGTGTCTGCAACCTCATCCTCGTAAACCGGGACAAGATCCATGCCCATTTTACTTTTCCCGGGTGCATCATAAATCTCTGTGGGATCCATGGGGGCTTTCCAGTAGATGACCTTTTTTTCCTTTGACGCCGCGTCCCCAGCGGTATGCGCACCGCCTCCCCCGGTTGGGC
Organism: Desulfobacter postgatei; assembly: GCA_003252055.1. Classification (GTDB taxonomy): domain Bacteria; phylum Desulfobacterota; class Desulfobacteria; order Desulfobacterales; family Desulfobacteraceae; genus Desulfobacter; species Desulfobacter postgatei_B. Next base: position 3,661 of record QKDP01000327.1, read on the forward strand.
GTAAGAAGGTCAGGGCCAGGTAGACAATGCCGCCGGTTATCAGTGCCGTAAGGATGACGATAATGATTGTATGCTTTTTTTTCATAGTGATATTCCCGATAATTATCTGAGCGGTTTTCCGATAACGTACTCCAATTCCGCAAAGGAGATGCCGTAGTCCGAATTTTTTCTGGCAATGGTCAGTTGTACCGTCAGCACGTCGGTATAAGAACCGATAGCCTGGGAAAATGGAATGGATCCGGCCTCATATTCCCGTGTGACCACATCCAGGGCGGATTTGGTCATGGGCAGGATCGTATCCCGGTATAAAAGGTATTCCCTGTGATTTTTATCCGCCTTGAACCAGGCTCTTCTGACCATTCTGTCCGTTGCATTTTCCTGGGCTTTAAGGGTGTTTTTCAGGCCGGAAAGGGTTTCCCGGGTCTGTTCAAGCCAGGGTTCACTGATGCCGTACCAGGCCCGGACCGGGCTGTTGTTTTTCATGGTCGCCATGGTTTGGGTGGCAAAGGCGTCTTTGGGTGCATCGGTGCCTGTTGTGTTCACCAGGCCGGCATCATTGAAAGAGAGCCCCAGTGTTGTCCGGTCCTGGGTCGTGGTTTCGGCCATCTCCACCATGGCAGACACTTTTTCAATTTGAAACCTGAGTGCCGCAAGTTCCTGGCGGTGAGCCCGGGCCAGGGCATACAACCCTGCCGCTGCCGGCAAGTTTCCGGGCAGGGGGGCAGGTTCAAGTTTGCCGATTTTAAACAAGGTAAGATTCAGGAGTTCACACAACTGGACGGACACTGTCTTTTTTTCAGACGCCAGGGTCACAAGGTTTTCCTTGAGTTCTTCCAGTTTAATATTGATTTTAATCACATCCTGAAAGCTTGTCTTTCCGCTATCGTAGAGAACCGTTGCCACATTTTTCAGCCGGTCAAAGGCTGCAATGGTGTCCCGGGTAATGCTAATGGAGCGGGTGATGAAGTCAAGATTCCGGAATACGGTTTCAACATCCCTGATGACGGTCTTAATGGTCACAGCCGCATTTTGCATCTGTTGGGAGACACGGTTCTCAACGATTTTTCCCTTCAGTGCGGTCAGGCCCGGGGAAGGAAAGGCCATTTTAATCGAATCCTTTGCCTTTACCGGTCCTACCTCGTTGTTGCCGGCTGCTGTGAATGCGCTGTACAGGCGCAGCTGGTCGTCCAGATTCGTCACCTGGTCAAAGGACTGGATTTCGGCCAGCACCTTTTTTCCGGCGGCCTCAATTTCCGGGTTTCTCAGCAGGGCAATGGCCTTAACCTCCTCCATCCCTGCCGTTTTACCCAGGCGAC
>QKDP01000078.1 GCA_003252055.1 Desulfobacter postgatei
GGCCCTGGGCGCTTTGATCGAGGGATTGCTTTACATTACCCAGCGGATCCAGTCCACAAAATTCAAGGTACTGAAAAATCTTGAACAGATTGCCGATCACTGCACCATTTGCCACAAGTGCCTTGACAAGTGCCCGGTAAATATCGATTCCGGGGTCATTTCCATCAAGGAACGTGACATCCTTAAAAAAATGGATTTCAAGCATACGCCCATATCCACGCAGTTAACCCTTGGTTATCTGGGCACCCGTAACCAGGCACTGAACCCGATCATTCGTACAGGGCTTCTGACAGGGGGCAGTTCTGTCCAGCGTACAGCGGTGAAACTTGCAAAATCGTTCTCTTTAGTACCGGCGTTAAAGGAAACAAGACCGCTGCAGTTACTGCACGCCCCGGTGTCCCAACCCGGTCTGACCACGCTTCGGGCCCATCTGCCTTCTGCGGACAGAAACCAGGCCATTTTATTGAATCCTCCTGGAAAAGTGGTGTCCACGGTGTTTTATTTTCCAGGATGCGGCAGTGAGCGCATGTTTGCCAATATCTCAAGGGCAACCATTTTCCTGTTGCTTTCCCAGGGGCACCAGGTGGTGCTGCCGCCGCCATACATGTGCTGCGGGTACCCGTTGAAGGTCAATGCCCGGACCAAGGAGGCCCAGAAGGTGTTTCTTGAGAACACCATTATCATGACCCAGATCCGGGACATGTTCAATGACCTTGATTTTTCCGGCTGCATTGTCTCCTGCGGCACCTGTATGGAATCTTTGTCCGATCAGGGTATAACAGATCTGTTTGATGCCAATCTGTTTGATATCTCAGGATATCTGTTTGAAAATGGTTTGACTTTAGTGGATACCCACGCCTGCCTTTACCATGCCCCCTGCCATGACAGTTTGAAAGGCACGGCAACGGCAAGGCTTGCCAAAGCAGGCATTGATGCCAGGGCCGTTCCTTACTGCTGTTCCGAAGCCGGAACCATGGCCCTGTCCCGGCCGGATATCAGCTACAGCATGTTTTTAAGGAAACAGGATGCCGTTGAACAGGCGTGTCAGGACCTTGATACGGCAAAGCCAAGGATATTGACCAACTGCCCTTCCTGTGTCCAGGGGTTAGGCCGGCAGAACCAGGTGACGGCCGTGCATATGGCCGTGGAACTAGCTCGGTTTACAGGCGGTGTCGACTGGATGAAACAATTCCGGGCATTGATTAAAAATATGGAAATCGTTACCTTCTGAGATGAACCTTGTACTGCTGGAAGACCGGGATTTCATACGCCCTGACCGGGTACTGCTCCAGGATGACCGGTGCAGACACATTCTCCGGGTGCTCGGGGCAAATCCCGGTGATACCCTTGTTTGCGGAAGAAAAAATGCAAAAATGGGCACCGGTCTAATCATGTCCATGGACCGGCAGTCCATTGAAATAGAAGTCCGCCTTGACCAGGACCCGCCGGAACCATTGCCCCTGACCCTGGTGCTCGCGTTACCCCGCCCCAAGATGCTAAAACGGATACTTCAAAGCCTTGCAAGCCTGGGTGTAAAAGAGATCTTTTTGATCAATTCCAGGCGGGTGGAGAAAAGTTTCTGGGATTCAGGCGTATTGTCTGAAGTTGATATCCAGCGTCATCTTGCCCTGGGTCTTTCCCAGGCCAGGGATACCCTTATGCCCCGGGTGCACCTGAAACGTTTTTTTTCTCCCTTTGTTAAGGAGGAACTGCCGGAACTGAGCAGAAATAAAAAAAAAATTCTTGCCCATCCCAAAGCGCAAACTTTTTGTCCGGTGGCTCTGAATTCCGATACAGTGCTTGTAATCGGCCCGGAAGGGGGGTTTATTGATCTTGAAGTCCAGACCCTTGTGGACAAAGGTTTTGAACCCATGACCATGGGGGCCCGGATTTTGCGGGTGGAAACTGCAGTAACCGCGTTGGTTTCCAGGCTTTTTACCTGAAAGCTGTGTATTAAGGATAAAAAAGGAGATGACATAATGGATAAAAAAACAAAAAAAGAGAGACAAGAGGCCTATGATAGTCTGCCCCCTGTTATCAGAGAGAGTCTGACCCCCGAAGAAAAGGAAATGTTTCTGACAGGCGAGCAATGGCCTGACAGCCTTTTTACCAAACTGGACGAATTTATCATTAAAGAATAGGGAGTTGCCGACTATTTTCACGGTTCACGCTTGAAACTCTTTATAAATGGTGTTAAATGGTGTCGCCCTGGTAATTTAAGGGTATAACAAAATATCAGGAGATAAGCATCATGCGGGTTGTTCTTGCCTTTCCACCCAGGGCCAGTGCTACCTATGTTCCCCTGGGCATTGCAACCCTGGCGCCCTATATTGAAACCGCTGTTCCCGGTACGGCTGTCCGCCTTGCCGATCTGAACCTGGCAACCTGGATGTGGCTGGCCGGTTCCCATCCGTCAGGCATGGACCTGACGGCGTTCCTTTCGGGAAAAAAGGGGCAGTTTCTGAATGCAGACCAGACCCTGGCCCATAAACAGATCTGGGACCAGATTCGCAGAACCATGGCGGATATGGGTCGTCAGGCCGAAGCTTTTCTGGCCGGAAGGGAAGCAGATGTGCTGTTTTTGAATCTTCTGGGCGCTCTAACCGGCCAGTTGCTGGATTTTGATCCGGAGTTGGTGGGTATTTCCGTTCTTTTTCCTGAGCAGGTTCCTTTTGCGGCTGCCTTGGCCCGGGCGGTCAGACAGGTTTCCGCCTGCAGGATTATCCTGGGCGGAGCCATGATGTCAGCATTGAATATTCATGAACTGCTAAGGGGAGTACCGGAAATTGACGGGGTCGTTGAAGGGGAGGGGGAAGCGGCTTGTGCCGTCCTTTGTGCCGGAAAAAGCCTGGAATCTGTGCCCGGCCTGGTGTTCCGGGACCACGGTGAAATCCGGGTCAATGCCAGGGCCAGGTCCCTTAGCCTGGATGGTCTGCCTGCCCCGGATTTTTCACAGCTGCCCCTGGATGCTTATTTTAACCCTGTGCCGGTCCTGCCCGTGCTTTTTTCCCGTGGGTGTGCCTGGCGGCGCTGTCGTTTCTGCACTCACAACGTTTCTTTTGGCGGATACCGGAAAAAAACGGTAGAGGCCTTTGTCTCTGAGATGGAACAGGCGTGCCGGAAATTTCATGTCCACCATTTCTATTCAGCAGATGAATTCATTACGGCACAGGATATGGATGACATCGCCACTGTTATTCTTGCAAAAGGGCTCTCCATTAACCTGCATATTTTAGGCAAACCTGTGGCCGAGTGTACCCGGGAACGGATGGCACTGTGGGCTGCTGCCGGGTGCCGGTGGATAGGGTGGGGAGTGGAAAGCGGGTCCCAGCGGCTGCTTGATCTTATCAATAAAGGGACAAATGTCCGGGATATCCGGCAGGTCCTTGAAGATGCTGCAGCCGTAGGCATTGCCAACACCGCACTCATGATTTTCGGACTGCCGACCTCAACGGATCAGGATTTGACCCATACTTTAGATTTCCTCACAGAGGTTTACCCCTATGTCCACAGTTTTACAGCCAGTGCCTTTGCTCTTTTTGACAGAACCCACTTCGCCAGGCATGCTAACCGCTACGGACTTCATATTGACAACATCCAGACCTTGTTTCCAAGCAGAGGCGTGGATGTGAAAAGCCGCCGTCTCAGGTTCCGGGAGATCGGGTCTGACGGCAGCCTGCGTTCTCCCCGGGGCGCTCTGGAAGTGGCTGCCTGGATGCGTCACCGCCGTTGGCTGGGAGATCCTCCCCTGGAAGAGCAGTTGACCACTGAACACTATCTGATCCATGTCTCTAAACCGAATTCGGTTCTTGGCACGCCACAGTCTTCCGCGGCAGACCCGGAATCAGCGTAAGTTATCGTCTGTTTGATGTTGAAAAAGAAACCACATTGATGCATTTTATAGGGACTATGAAAAATGACAGGGCTTTTTAGGGATAGAGGATAAAAAATAAAAATTTTAAATATCCGGTGGGTGGATTATGATCGAAGACGACGAATTTAAAGAGATTTCATTTGAAGAATTTGAGCAGTACCGCGCGGCAAACAAGGACACCGATTTTCTATTGGTTGACGTCCGGCAGAAAGGCGAATATACAGCCGGGCATGTTCCCGGGGCCAAACTGATCCCCTTAAAAACCCTGGGCAATCATCTATCTGAACTTGCTTTGGACAAGGACCTGTTTTTTTATTGCTATAGCGGTGCCCGATCGGAAGTGGCCAGTATTATGGCCGCAGAAAGTGGTCGGGACCCAGAAAAAACCTACAATATCACCGGCGGATTTCGCTCTTACCAGGGCCATTCCCTGGAAGGATTTCCCCGATTGCAGGTGTTTGACTACCAGGAAAGCGATGACAGGCTGCTTTATAAGGCAATGGAACTGGAAAAAGCCGCAGAACAATTTTATGAAACCATTATCTCCTTTGCCCCGGATGAAAAATTTACAGCACCCATTAAACAACTGGCAAAGGCGGAAATCGCCCATGCCAGAACTATTTATTCATACTGGAAGCAAACCGTTGAGAACCCGGAACCCTTTGAGGACCTTTATGGCGCTTTGAAAGGGGATATTCTTGAAAACGGCCAGCCCCTTTCCGAAGTGACAGCTGCCTTGCACGCAAACAAAGAGATTGCATGGACAGATATCATTGAGATGGCTCTGGGCATTGAAATCCAGGCCTATGATCTTTACCGCACCATGGCAGACCGCCAGGGGCAGGGTGAGGCACAAAATGCCTTTCTTTCCATTGCCCAGATGGAAAAAGCACATATGAAGCAAGTGGCGAAAATGCTCGTGGATGATTAAAGCTTATCTTGCTATCTGCATTCTCTATTTTTATGTGCTGATTCTATATACAGGAACCAAAAAGGTTGACAACAATCTTATAATCATCATAAAAGCCTCCTTTTGGGTTGAATCAGGTTTTGTTGATCATCCGTAGTTTGATTTTAAAAAGG
>QKDP01000173.1 GCA_003252055.1 Desulfobacter postgatei
AAATCAAATTGCAGACAAGCATCATCAACCAGTTTATTCACATTCAGGTCCGGCTGGGCGCCTCTTTTTTCAGACACCCATGCAATCGCTTTTTTAAGGGCATCGCCCTTGGGCATGATAGTGGACATGTTAACCTTCCTTTTCCCTGATTTACAATTCCGGAAATTTCATATGGCTGCCCACAGCCTGTTCAAATCCATATCCTGCCCGGATCAGCGACATTTCATCAAAATGCCGGGCCATCATCTGAAGGCCGATGGGAAGCCCGGTGGATGAGATACCTGCGGGCACTGAAATCCCGGGCACGCCAGCCATATTGCAGGACAGGGTAAAAATATCGCTTAAATACATGGTCAAAGGATCTTCCATTTTCTCACCGAGTTTAAACGCAGGCGTCGGTGCCACAGGAGACAAAATAATATCGCATTCTTCAAAGGCGCGTTTAAAATCATCCCGTAATAGGCATCATAATACCCCGAGGACAGGGAATAGGTACCGATAATGATCCGCCGCTGAACTTCGAGTCCGAATCCTCTGGACTTGGTTCTCTTGTACATCTCAATGAGATCGTCGGACGCCATATCCCTGTACCCGTACCTTACCCCGTCAAATCGGGCCAGGTTGGCACTGGCTTCACAGGGGGCAATGATGTAGTAGGCAGCCACTACATAATTGGTATGGGGCAGGGAAATCTCTTTAATGGTAACGCCCAACCCTTCCAGGGTTTTCCGGGCGTTTTCGAACATGGCCTTAACTTCGGGATCAACACCCCCAAAGCTTAAAAATTCCTTGGGGATGCCTGCGGTCATTCCGGCAAGGCCCTTATCCTTGAACATGGCAATGCCCTTTGTAAAATCGGGCATCTGTTCAGGTGCGCTGGTGGAATCTTTGGGATCATGACCGCCCATGAGATTGAGCATCATGGCCGCATCCGTCACATCCCGGGTAATGGGCCCGACCTGGTCCAGGGATGACGCATAGGCCACCACACCAAACCGTGACACCCGGCCATAGGTGGGTTTAAGGCCCACCACACCGCAATGGGAGGCGGGCTGACGGATGGAACCGCCCGTGTCCGTGCCCACGGCCCCGGAACAGAACCGGGCAGCCACGGCAGCAGCAGATCCACCGGATGAGCCGCCAGGCACATGGTCAGTGTTCCAGGGGTTGCGGGTAACAAAAAAGGCGGAGTTCTCGGTGGAAGACCCCATGGCAAATTCATCCATATTGGTCTTGCCGATAAGTACGGCATCCTGGGCTTTAAACTTCTCCACTACGGTGGCATCGTATTGGGGCACAAAATTTTCAAGCATTTTAGATGCACAGGTGGTTTTCACACCCTTTGTACATAGAACATCTTTCAAGGCCACGGGGATCCCGGTAAAATCCTGGTTCTCTCCTTTGGCGATAACCCGGTCCGCTTGTTCGGCCTGTACCAGGGCAAGTTCCGGGTCCACGGTAATAAAGGCTGCGATGTTATTGTCATATTGATCAATACGGTCAAGGAAGGCCCGTGTCAGTTCCACAGAAGATATTTCCTTTTTGGCCAGAAGATCCTGGGCCTGGGCAATGGTCAGGGTATGCAGATTCATTTTATTTCCTTACGCTCGTTACGCTCTCGTCTTTTTCTCGTGGCTATTTCGTGCCTGAACGGAACCCCGTGTTTGAGCAAAAAATTGCCCAGATGCAAGGCGCAGCAGATGGGTGACTTTTTGCCCAAACACTACTTCACCACTCTTGGCACCACATAAAAGTCCTGGTCACGTTCCGGTGCATTGGCCAGGGTCACATCCGGGCCCGGGGACGGTTCCAGCTCGTCTTCCCTGAGCACATTGTTCATGAATGCCGCCCCGGATGCCGGTGTCACCCCTTCAACATCCACGTCCTTGAGGGCATCAATATAATCAAGGATATCACTGAGCTGTCCTGCCAGGATTTCCTTGAGATCATCATCCACATCCAGCCGGGCCAGATGGGCTATCTTTTCCACTTCCTGCTGTGATATTTTCATATTTATTCCTTTTTTATAACCATGCCGTTAACACCGGCACCGGCAAGCTGGGAAAGCCGGGCACTGGCCGCTTTGTAATCGGCAAAGGCGCCGGTTCTGATCCGGTACCAGGTTTCCTGGTTGATCTTCACACTGACCCGGTAGGAGGCAATCCCTTTTTTATCCAGAAGAACCATCTGGGCCAGGGCATCATTTAAATCCTTATATGATGCAACCTGAATGGTGTATGCACCATCACGGGCCGATGGAGCCGAGGCAGCATCATGGGCTGGAGCCGGGGCAGCATCACTGCCGGCGCCCTGCCCGGCCTGATGCCAGGTGACCAGTTTTTTACTGCGCTTGACAGGGATCTCTTCAGGCTGGGGATTATTCGGTGCCGGCGTTATCGAAGCTGTTTCCTCGATTTCCGGACCCGGTATAATTTCCCCGGGATCTTCTGTCTTTCCTTTGACCGGATGGTAGATCGGCTTATCAAGGACATCATAAAGTTTAAGATCTATTTTTTTCTTTTCAGGCGTCTTGGCGGCAAGCTCACTGACCATCTGCCCAAGGCGTTCCTGGAAGGGCCGGGTCTCAAACAAGACAGGGCGTGATTCTCTGCCCACAAGCACCCCGAGACCAAACATAAAGATCCCGATTAAAAAATACCCGCCATATTTCCAGATCCCGTGAATCTTAAATCCCCCTACATTCTTTCAGGGGCTGACACGCCTAAAAGCAACAGCCCGTTCCGGATCACTTTTTTAACCGCCAAAACCAGGGACAGCCTGGCCAGGGACAGCGATCTATCTTCCATGACGACCTTATGGTGGTTGTAATAGGCATGAAAAGCCGAGGCAAGGGTCATCAGATAGGTAAAAATCACATGGGGATGAAGGGTTGCCGCACTTTTTTCCACCTGTTCCCGAAAACCTGCGACCTGCTTGATCAGCTTGAGTTCCTCTTCGTCCACAAGCTTTTCAAGGTGAATACCGGCTTTGAAGTCTGTCTGCTCAATGAGACCCTCATCCTTTGCCTTGTTTAAAATTCCGGTAATCCGGGCATGGACGTACTGCACATAATAGACAGGGTTGTCGGAACTCTTCTTTTTGGCCAGTTCCAGATCAAAATCAAGACCTGAATCATAACTGCGGCTTAGAAACATGAACCGCGCAGCATCCTTTCCCACCTCGTCCACAATGTCCTTAAGCGTCACAAACTCTCCGGCCCTGGTGGACATCTGCACGGGATTTCCGTCCCGCAGCAGATTGACCAGCTGGACCAGAATCACATCAAATTGTTCGCTCTTGCGTCCCGTGGCCACCACGGCCGCATCAATACGCTTGATATATCCGTGGTGATCCGCCCCCCAGACATCAATGACACGGTCAAACCCGCGCTCATATTTTTCATCATGGTAGGCAATGTCCGAGGCAAAATAGGTGGTAAGCCCGTTGTTGCGCACCACCACCCGGTCCTTTTCATCCCCGAATTTTTCCGTGCGAAACCAAAGGGCCCCGTCTTTTTCATAAATCAGGTCTTTTGCTTTAAAATTTTCAATGGCGGTCTGGACCCGGCCGGAATCGTAAAGGCTTTGTTCGCTGAACCAGTTGTCAAAACAGACACCATAATCATCCAGATCAGACCGGATACCGGATAGAATCTTTCCGGCGGCAAATCGTGCACAAATCTCAATGCCCTGTTTTTCATCGGCATCCGCAAGGTCTTTTCCCCGGGTAGCAAGCACCTCTTGGGCAATGTCACGGATATAATCGCCCTGGTAGCAGTCCTGGGGGAAATCCACCGTTTTTCCCTGCATCTGCTGCAGCCGCAGCCACACCGATGTGCCAAGGGTTCTGATCTGGCGGCCGGAATCATTAATATAATATTCCTTTTGCACATTGAAACCGGCAAAAGAAAGGATATTGGCCACGGCATCCCCCACAGCAGCCCCCCTGCCGTGCCCCACATGAAGCGGGCCCGTTGGATTGGCCGATACAAATTCAACCTGAACCCGTTTACCCCGGCCCATGGCGGAAGCACCAAAGGATGTATCCTGGTCCAGCACCTGGTTCACCACCGGGTGCCAGGCATTAGGCGATAAAAAGAAATTGATGAACCCGGGTCCTGCCACCTCTATTTTTTCCAATGCCGGGCCCAAAGAGGTGTCGGCATTGTCGGACATGGACGCAACAAGGCTTTTGGCAATCTTTGCCGGGGCCATCTTCTGCAGTTTTGCCGACACCATGGCAAAATTGGTTGAAAAATCGCCCTGGCCGTCATGTTTAGGGGTTTCAACCTCAAATTCCGGTGTCTGGTCCGAAGGCAACAAACCCTTTTCAAAGGCAGTGCGGGCCGCCTCCAGGACCAGGTTTTTGATTTTTGTTTTCATAAAGGATTAATTCTCGTGTTCAGAAGTATCTTCAGGGGTGAATCTTGGGGTATCGTCCTCGGAATCAATTTCCTTCATCTCGTCTTCCTTGGTGTCCCCATCTTCATCTAACAGCGCATCTATCTCTACATCATCATCATCAAGATCAAGGGAAAAATCCTCTTCCCCGGGCAATGTATCCACATCATTATACTCAATTTCCATCTTATCCGATTCAGGATCGGCAAAAAATTCACCGGCGCTTTCAAATAACTTTTCGGACAAATCCCTGGTGGGGAAAAAACTGCGACGGCGAAATACGGTAAGAAACGCCTTGAGCCCCTCTTTGCATGCCGCACTGATGGCGTCAAGGTCATAGTCTTCTTCATGCAGGGGCAGAATCACACCGGGATCCACCTCGGCAGATTCAAGGACCGTCAGTATATTGTCCTTTATATTTTTTTCAAACCTGATTTTTTGTTTCATTGGGTTCTCCTGTTATCATCCATTAACTTGAAACTTCTTAATATAGCCCAACCAATTCGTGTGTCAATGATTTAAATCTGTCTCAAAATCAAACATTTTTTTTTAATTGACCGGCCGGCGCCAACGTGTTATATTGCGCGGGTTAATTTTGGAGGAGTGGCCGAGCGGCTGAAGGCGGCGGTCTTGAAAACCGTTAGGTGTTAAAGCCTCGTGGGTTCGAATCCTACCTCCTCCGCCAAAAAAATTGTGGAGAAGTGACCGAGTGGCCGAAGGTGCTCGCCTGCTAAGCGAGTGTATGGGGAAACTTGTACCGAGAGTTCGAATCTCTCCTTCTCCGCCAATAGCAAGCGATATGGGCTGAAATCAAATTATGGGCTGAAATCAAATAAGGGTTTCAGCCCATTTTTATTTCAGGTCTGTACTTTTCTTTTTTGATACACTTTTTGCCCTTAAGCGCCCAAAGGCCAAAACCGCAAGGCCGCCGGATCAATGGACGCGACAATTTTGTTGACAACCACCGTACGACACCGTACGCTACTGTATACAGGTCGGTAATGAGACAGCGCTATATGCTGATAATCGAATCATTTGGATAGGAGAATACAGTCATGAATTTCAAGTTCAAATACTTTGATCGGGGCATTTTTAATTATTTTCATTGGGTTAAGTTAGCTCTTGGGAGCGCGTTTCTTCTGACAACTCT
>QKDP01000275.1 GCA_003252055.1 Desulfobacter postgatei
TGCCGTCCATGACACGGTTCTGGAAAAATTGTCCCAGGCTTCAGCGAGATTTGATCAGGCTGATAATGATCTTAAAACCCCTGGACCGGATGGGGAAAGATTTATACAATACGTTGAAATTCAAAGTATTCATAGCAAGAAGGATTACATTGGATTTATTCGGGGCCTTGACGAATCGAGTTCGATCCTGGGGTCAACATGGCTTAAGAGCATTGAAGACCGGATTGTTGGGGCGTTTTTACAAGAAACTAGAAAATAGAAACAAGATACAAGATACAAGAGGGCGAAGCGCCTTCGGCGCTTATTTTAGCCCTGCATTGTTAATTGGCTGTTATAAAAAAATTAAAAAGCAGGATAACCATTTTCAATGGGACAGTTATTTGGAACAGACGGTATACGGGGCAGGGCAAACACCTATCCCATGACATGCGACCTGGCCATGAAAACAGGCCAGGCTGTTGGCATTTTAACGCAAAAGTCTTCAAACCAATGGGTGGTAATAGGGCGGGATACCAGGATTTCAGGCCAAATGCTTGAATCTGCGCTTGCTGCGGGGATTGCTTCTGCCGGTATTGATGTGATGACAGCTGGTGTTATTCCCACTCCGGGGGTGGCGTATTTAAGCGGTGCCATTGAATCCTGCGGAGCCGGCATCATGATCTCCGCCTCCCATAATCCCTATTATGATAATGGCATAAAAATTTTTCAAAAAGGCGGCATTAAACTGTCCGATGACCAGGAGGCTGACCTTGAAAAAATTATCCTTGGGCCGCCCATTGACCTGTCCTCAAAAATTGGAACCATTGCATCTGCAAATGATGCCCAGGCCAGGTACGCACAGTTTCTGCTTAAAAAATTTGATTTTCAAAAAAAGGAAAAAAAACTCAAGCTGGTTATTGATACGGCCAATGGTGCTGCCAGTTTTTGCGCCCCCGGAATATTTACGCCTGGCATTTTTGATGTAAGTTTTATTCATAACCAGCCAAATGGAACAAATATAAATGAAGAATGCGGTTCCCAGCATACAAAAGACTTAAGCGAGACTGTATTAAAACTTAAAGCAGATCTCGGCCTTGCCTTTGACGGTGATGCCGACCGTTTGATTGCCGTGGACGAAACCGGGCAGCAGATCACAGGAGATCCCTTGCTGGCTGTTTTGTCCGGATTTGCCAAACAGGCCGGCAAGCTTGACAATAATGTTGTTGTGAGCACGGTCATGAGCAATGTGGGATTTGGCAATGCCATGGCGCAATTAGGAATTAAGCATGAAATAACCGGGGTAGGGGACAGAAAAGTTTTGGCGCGCATGAAAGAAACCGGTGCCGTTATCGGCGGGGAAGATTCCGGACACATGATTTTTCTGGATGAACATACCACAGGCGATGGGTTATTATCGGCATTAAAGCTTATAGAGGTATTGCTGGAAACCAATACGCCTTTATCCCAACTTGCCAAGGTGATGACCGTTTATCCCCAGGTCCTGATCAATGTTGAAGTGGACGCATCCAGGCCTGATTTTATGGAAATGCCCATGGTTGCAAATGCAATTAAAGCGGTTGAATCACAACTTGACAGTCAGGGCAGGGTGCTTGTGCGGTATTCAGGGACTCAACCATTGCTCAGGGTAATGGTTGAAGGCCCCGAAGAAGACCTGACCCGTCAATGCTGTGAGAGGATCTGCGAGGCCATAAGAAAGAGTTTATAGTGGATAAAAAACAGAATCTGGCGCTTCCGTTTCGACTGACCATAGGTGTGACAGGCCATAGAAAACTTCAGAATATTGAGTCCCTGAAAAATACACTTCAGGCCGTTTTTGAAGACATCCGTCTTAAAAATTCAGGCAGCACGCTCACGCCCGTAAAATGGTGTGCGCTGACCCCTTTGGCCGAGGGGGCGGACCGGCTCATAGCAAATGAAATTCTGAAACAGGATAAGGACAACAGCATGAAAGTCCTCCTCCCCTTGACCCTAGAGGATTGCCTTGAAACTTGTAGGGTTGCCACCGGTAATTGTCGCTATCGGTGGTGAATTCATGAATAGTCAGTCAGAAATTTCGAGAAATCCTTCGATTTCAACCTGTTTAATAGCCTATTGATTTTAGAAACCATCCCTGAAAGGAACCACCGAATGGCAGCTATTGACGCTTCGTTTGTGCCCAAAAGTGGGAAACACAGTTATGGGATCGACTATTTCTGGAGCGGGGTTGTAGGCCGATCCAAAAAGGACAGGAAATCTCATCCCTTGCAATTGTTGATTTGGACTATAACACCGCCTACAATCTTTCTGTTGAGCAGAGACCTATTTCATCTTATTCATTATAGGGGCTCCAATCAGTCAATACACCCAATCACCTGGCGGGGCCGGACACCGTCTGAAGGGGCGACAATCCCCTGTTTTTCCATAAGATCAATAATACGTGCTGCCCGGTTGTAACCAATCCGTAACGCCCGTTGCACCCCGGATATGGAGGCCTGACGGGTGGACATGACAAAGTCCAGGGCCTGCTGGTACTTCTCATCATACTCATCATCGTCAAACGCCATTGCTTGCTGGGCTTCTTCTTTTTCCGTGGTAACATCTGAAATGTATTTAGGCTTTCCCTGGGCCTTAACAAACTCTGTGATGGCACCCAATTCCCGCTCGGATAAATATGTGCCGTGGACCCGTTTGAGCCGGGCTGTGCCCGGGGGAACAAAAAGCATGTCGCCCCTTCCCAGAAGGGTTTCCGCACCATTGGCGTCAATGATGGTCCTGGAGTCGGTCTTGGACGAAACCTGGAAGGAGATCCGGGTGGGGAAATTGGCCTTGATAATGCCGGTGAGCACATCTACGGAAGGCCGCTGGGTGGCCAGAATCAGGTGGATGCCTGAAGCCCTGGCCATCTGGGCAATGCGGGTCAAAGAAAATTCAATATCCTTGCTGGCGGTCATCATCAGATCTGCCAGCTCGTCAATGATCACGACAATATAGGGGAAGGGGGTATATTCCTCGTCCATATCCGACAGGTCAGTGGTCCGGACTTTTTTGTTATACTGCTCTATGTTTCTCACATGTAGCAGGGCCAGTTTCTCATACCGCTGCTCCATTTCCCTGACCACCCATTGAAGGGCAATATTGGCCTTTTTCATGTCAATGATCACAGGCGTAATCAGGTGCGGGATGTCGTTGAACAATGAAAGTTCAATACGCTTGGGATCAATCATAATGAACTTGACCTGCTCAGGGGTTGATTTATACAAAATGCTGCAGATCATGGCATTAAGTGCCACGCTTTTGCCGGTTCCGGTGGCCCCGGCAATGAGCAGATGAGGCATTCTTT
The DNA here is from genome assembly GCA_003252055.1 of Desulfobacter postgatei. Taxonomy (GTDB): domain Bacteria; phylum Desulfobacterota; class Desulfobacteria; order Desulfobacterales; family Desulfobacteraceae; genus Desulfobacter; species Desulfobacter postgatei_B. Next base: position 3,320 of record QKDP01000275.1, read on the forward strand.
CGAGTCCCACCACCACGGGTTTTCCAATGATATCCTTGCCCAGGCAGATGGGCGCAGGGGACTTGATTTCAGCAAAGGTGGAAGCGCCCACGACATCCCTGAAAGGCACAACACACATGGCGGGATTAGGAATCTCAATGCCAATGACATCCTTGCCCGGAATAGGGGCCACGATACGGATACTCAAAGCACTTAAGGCCAGGGCCAGGTCATCGGCCAGGTTCACGATCTTGCTGATCTTGATCCCAGGGGCGGGCTTGTACTCAAAAGTGGTGATTACAGGACCCGGCAGCACTTCCATGACTTCGCCCTTGATGCCGAAGAACCCCAGTTTCTGCTCCAGCAGTTCAGCATCTCGTCTGATGGCCTCATGGTCCACCACGGTTTCCTGGCCGCCCGTTTCAAGAAAATCCATGGAAGGCAGGCGGTATTTTCCATCACCATTGTCCTGAACAGATCCCTGGTATGAGGGTTTGTCTGCGGACTTAATTAAATCCGGCCGGACAGAATTTATTATTTTCGCCCCGTTTCCCGGTGTCTCCAAAGATTTCGGCTGGTCCTCTTTGGTCTTTTTCAGGGTATCAAGGACCTGGGTCACCAAAGGCCCGGGGGAGGCTGGTAGCTGCATTTTTTTTTCATCGGGTTTCTCCCGGGCCACGGCCAGCCGGTGGATATCCTTTGATTCGGGAATGGGTAAAGAGGCATCGCAGGATTCAAACTCAAGGGTCAAGGCGGGGATATCATCATCTTGACAGGCAGGCGGCTTTTCCTCATCAAATTTTACGGGTGTTGACTCTGGAGAAGCAGACGCATCGACAACGGGATCGCCGGGACGTATTTTGAACGCCTCATGGGCGTTAAGCAGTTCATCATACCTCTTTTGAAGCCTGACATACCTGTCTGCCAGGTTCAGATTGGCCAGCAGCAGTTTGACATATGGATTAGGCTTATTCTGTCCACCAAAGCTCTTGTCCGCTTTTTCCATTTCACCGGTCATAACCGTTGCAATACGTTCGGCATCACCCTGCCCGATCTCCCCACTGATCTTAAATTGATACTCTCCGCATTCGGTTCTCAAACACAAAAAATTTTTATCTAAGCTGTAATTTTTATTTTCCACGCTAAATAACACTTTCCTGGAATAATACTTATGAACATCAGATAGCTCACATCAAATTCTTTAAAAATACAACCCGTTGCCATTAATATGTCATTAAAACAACATGGCACGGCAGCGGAGGTTATACCATAACAGAAGCCTGGATTCCAGACAGTTAAATTACCCCAAATCCACCGCCTATTTTTCTGAACACCTATCCAAGGACAATTTCGGGAAATTTTTTCTCTGAGTGCGGCTATTTATGTCAGAGAAACGACGTTTTGGGTAACGTTAACCTCTCTTGCGGGACAATTCGTCTTAATTTAAGTGTGATTTAGGCGCAATTATCCCATGATCTGTAGAAAAGTTCCATTTTTTTGATGAAAAAAGTCTCATATGATTATCCTGAAGGAACCCAGGCTCCATTTAGCAATGCAATTCTCCTGCGTGCTTCAACAAGGAGAGCATAGGATGGATGCCGTTTAGATAAACGCAATATC
>QKDP01000102.1 GCA_003252055.1 Desulfobacter postgatei
GACTTGGACGCTTGGCAGGAACAGGGGGGGAAAATTGCCGGCATTTACTGCATCTATGCCCCGGGGGAACTGATCCGGGCCGCAGGAGTCGTTCCGGTTAGCCTCTGCGGTAAAAAACAGGCCCCCATTAAGGATGCGGAACGAGATCTGCCGGCCTCTTTCTGCCCCTTGATCAAATCCAGCTACGGCTATGCCATCACCGATACCTGCCCCTTTTTCAGCTTTTCGGATTTCCTGGTAGCTGAAACCACCTGTGACGGCAAAAAAAAGATGTATGAATTCATGAAGGAATTCAAGCCTCTACATCTCATGCATCTTCCCTATACCCAGACCGGACAGGCTGCACTGGATTACTGGATGTCCGCTTTTAAACATCTGGAAGCCTTCCTGACTTCAGAATCCGGGCAAAAGGTCTCCAACCAGGAACTGCTCTCCCAGATCCGGGAGCAGAATCAGATTCGTCAGATTCTCTTCGATGTGGCCCTGCTGGCTGCAGACCGAAGGTCTCCGGTCAAAGCCCGGGATATGCTATCGGTTCAGGAGAGTAAAAGCTTCTGCGTTTTTCCGGGGAAATACCTCCAACGGCTGATCCGGCTCAAAACCGGGCTTGAAACCTTTCTGGCCCAGTCGGACCTGCCCGAAAACAGCGGGGTCCGCATCCTCTTGACCGGCTGTCCCGTGGGCAAAGGTTCTGACAAAATCATCAATATCATGGAAAATCTGGGTGCCAGGGTAGTCTACATGGAAAACTGCTCGGGCCTCAAGGGCATGAGTCTGGCTGTGGATGAAACCTGCGACCCATACGAAGCGCTAGTCCGCCGTTACCTTCAGATCCCTTGCTCCTGCATGACCCCCAATCCCAATAGGCTGTCAGATATCCGGCAGATGGTGACGCAGTTTGAGGCCGATGTCGTGGTAGATCTGACCTGGTTAGGCTGCCATACCTACAATGCCGAATCCCTGCTGATCCAGAACTTTGTGGAACAGGAGCTGGGCATCCCCTTTTTACAAATTGAAACCGATTACTCGGAATCTGACATAGAACAGCTCAGGACCCGTATTGAAGCCCTGATGGAATTATCCCAATAACAGCCATGGGCTGGCCTGGTCTATCAACACCCAGGCCCAACCCACAACAAAGCATGAAAGCCACTTAACAACTTATTGGAACTTTCATATAAAAAAGCCATGGGCTGACCTGGCCCTATCAACACCCAGGCGCAACCCGCAACAAAACATGAAGATAGATGCAGACAAGGGGCTGGGATGGATCAATGTTTGGAAAAAAAAAGCTTTTTCCCCCTTAAACAACCTGATACGATGGCTGTTAATGGTATGGTGAAGATCAGACCGATACTTCCTGCGAGTGATCTGACAATTTCCGAGGTAATATTGTCTTTGATCAGAATCTGAACCAGAGAAGGTTCATACGCTGCTAAAAACAACATAAGATTCAGGCTTGCACCGACATAGGCTAAAATCAATGTGTTGGCCATTGTCCCCATGATATCCCGGCCGATATTCATTCCGGCAGAAATCAGTTTCTCAGTGGTGATCTCGGGGGTGTTTGCCGCTATTTCATGCATTGCAGTGGAAATGGACATGCCGACATCCATGACAGCCCCCATTGACCCGATAATGATCCCGGCAAATAATAATCCCTTGAAATCGATATTCCTGGTGAGGAGAATCAGATGAATGGACTCCTCATTGCCCAGCCCGGTGAGATTGGCCAAATGGCCAACGATCAGCGCTGTAAATCCGGCGATAATCACCCCGCCAGTGGTTCCAATAATGGCTGACAATGTCTTTTTGTTGATACCGGATATTGTCAATATGTCATTTTATCTTGCTTTGGGTTTAGCCATGGGCGTTCATTTTGACGCTGAGTTTTTATCCGGGGAATTGAGTCTGATTTCCCATATTTTGGGTGCCCGTTTTTTCCAGGCAATCTGGTGAAAGCAGCTGTGCCCGATGATTCGTGTCCGCTTACCCTCGTTTATCAGATTGAAAAAAGCTTCTTTGTAGGTCTGGTTTTCATCTCGATCCATTGGAAATGACAGGGAAAAACCGGTTTTCTCCAACGCTGTGGAAGACTTGCCGCAAAGATGAATAACTGCAGGACGAGGCGTATCTGTCAGTTTTTTTAAAATATTGTAGGTAACCCTGCCGCTGTGATGCTGGTACATTTTCGGACCGATTATGTCTATACCCCCCACAGGATCAGCATATGAAAGAATTTTGGCACCTTTTTGAAGACCTTGCAGGGCATAATCGATGATGTTTTCTTCAATCCTTTCCAGTCCTGGAACAATGCTTTTATTTTTTTTTCGAATGGCATGATAAATAATTTTCGGCTCAACCAGGGAAGATAAAATGGTGAATGGGCCTTCAATATTCAGGGCCACCGTTTCATTCTGACGGGTCAGGTACTCAACAGAATCCAGTACGGCCTTTATTCTACCCTGATGAAAATTGATCTTTGGTATGTTCTCAATCTCTTCAATTTGGGAGAAGGCATATTGTCTGACTCTTGGCCCGTGTTTTTTATCATCCAGATTAATATCCGCTCCCATGGCCTCGGCTTCGACGGTCAGGCAAAAGGGCAGTTTGCAGACGATATCATTTTTTAAATTTTTTATCTCTTGGGACAGACCGGCCAACATAGTCATATCGGTGTGGGCCTGGGGAAAACGATACTCTGTATTGCTCAGAAGCTCTGGCGGTATCCATTCAGAATGGCTGCCCGGACATTTAAAATTTGTCATTGCTTTCAATCTTCTTCCCCTGGGAGAAAACAGCGTGTCTGCTAAAACTTCAGACACCTGCTGAATAACTTCTCGTAATCCTTAAGCATGGTTAATTCAAAATAGCTGATTTTCTGGGCTGTCTCCTCTACTTCCCTGCGCTTTGCCGTTGACAGCAGACACATCATGGCACCGGTTTGGGAAGAGTTTCCGATGTAGGTGACCTTTTCTTGCAATTCCCGGGGCACCAAACCTAACCCTACCAAACTGTCAACATGCAGATGCCGGCCGAACTGACCGGAGATGATGATTTCGTCCAAATCCTCGATTTCCATTTCCAGCTGGCTGACAAGGGCATGAATACCGGACAATATAGCACCTTTGGCAAGCTGGACCTGGCGGATGTCTGCCTGGGTAACCAGAATGTGATTGACAGGGTCAATCACAAGAGCGCGTTTGTTGCCCTCTTCTTTGATAAACCTTGACAACCCTTTTAGTTTATCGTCCCAGGCTACATCTGCTTTGCTTTTCAAGCGGCCTGTTTTTTGAATGAGACCCACTCGTGCAATCTCAGATACGACTTCAATGATTCCGCTGCCGCACAGGCCTTTGGGCCGGCTCTCCCCGATGACTTTCAGAAATATATCGTCATCAGTAATTTTTACCCTCTCCACAGCGCCTTCACCCGCCAGCATCCCGCAGCTGATATTCATACCTTCCAGGGCCGGTCCCGCCGCACAGGCACACGCATATAAGGTTCCACCTTTTGACAGGACAATTTCACCATTGGTGCCGATATCAATGAACAGCACATTGCGGGATGTCCGGTCTAACCGGCAGACCGTAACGCCGGCCACAATATCTGCGCCAATATAGCCAGAAACGCCCGGCAGACAGTACATCCTGCCAAATGGAGACAGATTCAGCCCTAAAGATGACGCGGGCAGAGACTGACGCTCTGTAAAAACAGGAATGTATGGGGATTTGCCTATTGGTGCCGGATCAACACCGAGCAGCAAATGCAGCATCGTTGTATTTGCCGCAACCGTGGCCTCATAAATATGGTCTTTTGATATATGATGTTTGGTGCACAATTTATCAATCATGGTGTTCAGGCATTGGACAATCGCCTGGTGCAGAATTCTAAGACCATTGTCGGCCCTTCTGGTAAATTCAATTCTTGATAAGACATCCTGACCGTTGCTTTTTTGAGGATTCAATCCTGTTGCGGAATCAATTTCGCTGCCGTCATTCAGATCGATGAGTGACACCACAACCGTGGTGGTACCGATATCAATGGCAAGCCCATAATCCTTTCCCCGGCTGTCTCCTCCCTCAAGACCGATCAGGTGTTTATCTGCATAAACTGCCGTGAACCGGTCATGATCAAAGATATTTTTGACGGACTGCAAAAATACCGGTTGATCCGCCACATCCGATATATCCAGCATGTCAGCCGCCAGGTCAAAATATGAACGGTGTTGCCGTGTCTGAGGCATCTGCCGGTGATGGATTTCTTTTATGATATTGGGTTCATGTTCAAATTCCGGGAGGTAGCCACCACTCAGGATTTGATGATTTTCCTCACTCCCTCCCATGAGGCTCACGGTCAAATCTCCTGCCAAAAAGCATTGACAGCTTAAGCGGATGCCCTCTGCAATTTCCTGTTCACTAAGATAATATCGTTCTTCAGAAGATGGTTCAGAAATATTTCCGGCGATGATCTGCACCTTGCATTTCCCACAGGTGCCTTTTCCTCCGCAGGGAGAGTCTATTGCCACGCCGTTTTCCAGCAGAATATCGAAAAGTGTCTGATTGTGCCTATCAGGATATTGAACCATCTGGGGGGAAATCGTTAAACTATACATATTCATTTTTTTCAATAGCGGTTGGCATTTATAGATTTTGCCGTATCAACGATGGCCCTGATGTTTGACAGGCTCGTTTTCGGGCCGATGCCGCAGGCCGGTGATAAAATATTTACCCCATCCTCGATACATTTCCGGGCCACAGTTTTGAGCTTTTCCAGGTGGCTTTTTTCTAAAACAAAGGTACTGACATTTCCCATAATCGCTTTATTGGTCACATTCTCCGACAGTTTTTTCACACTGGTGATGGAATCAAAGCTGATGGCGTCACTGTTTATGGCCGTAATTCCGGGATAA
>QKDP01000143.1 GCA_003252055.1 Desulfobacter postgatei
TCGATGAAAAAACGAAGTTGCTTGAACAAGCCCGGCAAGGACTCGAAGAGGATTCAAAAACCTTGGAACATAAGGTGGCAGAACGAACTGTTGAATTATTAAAAACTAATGAGCGACTCCAAAACGAAATTAAAATCCGTAAAGAAGCTGAAGCGCAAAAGGAAACTGTAATTTTAAGTCTCCAAAAAACAATTAAAGCCGTAAAAGAATTAAAAGGCTTGCTTCCGATTTGTGCAAAATGCAAAAAAATAAGAGATGATAAAGGATATTGGAATCAGATTGAGAGCTATATTGCACAACATACTGATGCTGAGTTTAGTCATGGCATTTGTCCAGAATGTATAGAAAAATTGTATGGAGATGAAAATTGGTATAAGAAAAAAACATGATTTTCTTGTTTTTGTGACAAGGATAGTAACATGACATACGCGCACGTCAACCATAATTGACGATGTCAATTATGGTTGCATTTTAACTCCTTTGGTTAGTCGGCGGATTAGTCAGCCAAGCCGGCCAAGCCCGATTCCATTATATCCAGTCCATTTTGCAGTTGATCATCTTCAATGACCAGGGGCATCAACACCCGGATGACATTGCCTTCAATCCCACAGACCAGGGTGATCAAACCATTGTCAAAACAGTACGCGGACAACTTTTGGGCCTTGTCCGGGGCGGGAGTGCCGTCGGCATTGACAATGGTGTATCCCCGCATGGCGCCAATGCCTCTGATCTCACCCACATGATCAAACTTCTGTATCCAGGCACCAAAGGTTGCGCCAAGCTTTTCACCAAGGGCTTGCGCCTTTTCCAGAAGATTTTCCTCTTCAAAAATATCCAGTACCGCATGGGCTGCTGCACAGGCCACGGGGTTGGCGCCATATGTCCCGCCTAAACCGCCGGGATGCACGGAATCCATGATTTTTTTTCTGCCCACCACCGCGCTTAGGGGCATGCCCGCAGCAATACTTTTGGCCACGGTCATGAGATCCGGTTCCACGCCAAAATTCTCAATGGCAAACATCTTGCCGGACCGGCCCATACCCGACTGGATTTCATCAGCAATAAAAACAATACCGTTGTCTTTACAGAACTGTGCCACCTGGGGCAGAAAGTCAGCAGGCGGGGCGATAAACCCGCCTTCACCCTGGATGGGCTCGATGACCACGGCGGCGGTATTTTCAGGGTCAATGCCGGTGATGAAAAAATTGGTAAACGCCTTGAAATCACCAAAGGGTGCCCGGTACACTTCAGGGGCCAGGGGGCCGAATCCGCATTTATAAGGTTTTACCTTGGTGGTCATGGCCATGGTGAGATAGGTCCGGCCATGGTAGGAGCCGTCAAACACCACAACACCCTGTCTTTTGGTGTAATAGCGGGCAATTTTTACCGCGTTCTCCACGGCTTCGGCCCCGGAGTTCACAAAAAGGGCTTTTTTGTCAAAGGCGCCCGGGGTGATCTTACACAGCCGATCAGCCAGGCGCACCGCAACATCATAGGGACTGACCATAAAGCAGGTGTGTGTGAATTTCTCGGCCTGGGCTTTAATGGCCGCCACCACTTTGGGATGGCTGTGACCCACATTCATCACGGCAATGCCGCCGGCAAAATCAATATATTGTTTACCTTGAACATCAGTGATAATGGCCCCTTTGGCCGAATCAACATAGCAGGTGGTACCGGAGGCATGACCGTTTGGGATCACCTGGTTTCTAAGGGTTTGAATGTCATCAATACAAATCATTTTTTATCCTTTTTGTGGGGTTAAACACAAATACGACAGAAAACACAGCAGGATTCGTGCCTATCTGAAAAATCATTCTAAAAACTTTTTTTCAAGGTGTTGACCGTAACCCAACTTTCTTTCTTGACGAATGGGCTGACCTAGTCTATTAACACCCAAGTTCAAAACACAACAAAATATGAAAATTATTTAACAATTTACCGGGACTTTAATACAAAACAAAGGGGAACAAGTATATCTTTTTGTACTGGTTCTGATCGTTTAACGATTTTAAAACCATTATGACTCGTTGTTCCCCGGGTTGGACAAAAGAAAAAATGAAAAGAGCAAGCATACACCTCATACTGGTTCTGATCTGGGCTGTTCCGGCCCTGGCCAGCCATTTTCTTGTCATGGAGGAGCAGCACCAGACACCAGTGGACTCGGCACCTGCCGTACTTTTCTGCCAGTTTATCCCATCAATTGCGGAGCAGTTCATTGGTATGCCTGTTGTGTTCGGCGGACGCCCTAAACAGACAGGAAGCACGGATAATTCCTGGCTGTTTTACTCCATTTACACCGGGGCTGCAACCCGGGCCGGATTGAAATACAAGGCCTTTATGCCCATGGACCTCTTACTGGGCAATACCCACAGTATTAAAGCAGATGATGTTCAAAACGGAGACCTGATTGTGCTGAATAATGATCTTGCCGCCATGGTCTACCAGGTGGAGCCCAGCGGCCGGATGCATTTTATCTATGCGTCAGAAAAAAGGGAGGAGGTAACGGTTTTCAACAGCGAGAATATCGTTTACCAGGCATACTGGCTGGAGAACTTTAAAGGTTTTTTCAGAATCAATGAAGATATGCTGATGCCGGCCCGGCCAAAATGAATCTTTGACCGGCATATAGTAAATGAAATTCAGTGCCTTACGCCTCAGCTTCTGTCACAAAAAACAAGAAATGGTGAAACTCCTTTTTTTCTTGTTTCCAGTTTCTTGTCTATAGTTTCTGCGGCGTAGCCGCCTTAGACAGATCTTTTTTCAAGAATATCCAGGATCTTTTGACAGTTTTCAGCTGCTCTGTCCCTGATGGCATCAGCCGTTTCCATGATTTTTTTACGGTATTCGGGATCATTGATACCGTCCATGTTGATTACCATTGTTCTATAAGCGCCCCAGATAGCCACCTCAAGGGCCCGTGCGCCCACCTCCATATCTGATCGGGAAGCAATATTACCATATTTCGCCACCCCCATCATGGCCTCCCAGGCCTTATCCCCCAGGGTCATGATAGACAGGGGCACATCAATGGCTTTTTTCAGACCCAGCTGAAGCTGCGCCTGTCTGAAACATTTCTCTTCATCCGTATTTTCCGGCAAACCCTGGGCAGCCACGTAATCTGCAAAGGCATTGGTATCTGCATCAATCATGGGAATCAGGGCATAAGCAGCTTCATGCAGCGGTGGAATCAGCGCTCTCATCTCTGCGTCAACAGCTTCAAACTTTCTGACCCCCAGGGTCAGCTTGCCCACCATGGCGCCAAGCCCTGCGCCCATGGCTGCAATAGCTGCCGATGCAGAACCGCAGCCAGGCGCTACACTTCTTCCCGCCACCGCCTCAATAAAGGCCCGGACACTCATACCGGCCAGGGGTTCATCCGGCGGCGCAGCAATGATATACTCTATAATCTTGGTCTTGGGATCAAAGGGCGCAACGGAATTCAACCCTAAACGCTCAACAGCCAGCCGGACCTTCTGGTCTTCATCCAGAATAAAGAGACCCTCTTGTTCAATATAATACTCGGCAGCCTGTAAAACAGCCTCAAGGGGAACAACGCCCACAATCTGTGACCCGGCCACGGCAATCTTAAGCTTGGCAGCTTCCTCTTTGACTGCTTCAAACAGGATATGGGGCGGGGTAACAAGATAATTGTTCAGATTCATCGTAACCTGAGCCAGGTTATAATCATTTACATACCAGCCCATGGCCTTGACCTCCTTGAACCGGCCGGGCTGTTCAGGGCCTCTGCCTGCTTCACGCAGATTCAGTGCAATGCGGTGGGCCTGGTTAGGTGTAGCTAACAGATTGATATTATATGCAACGAGAAAAAACCGGGCGCCGGTCACTGTGGCCCCCCATTCGGGGACAAACCTGGCCGGACCGAAATCCGGTTTCCATTTTTCCTGGACAATACGTTCGGAAATGGCTTCATACTGGCCTTCCCGGATCTGGGGCAGTTTCTTGCGGTAATCCAAGGAGGCGGACGCCTCATACAGATAAACCGGGACGCCAAGTTCATCGGCCAGTCTTTTACCAAACTGTTTTGAAATTTCCACACACTCGTCCATGGTTACGCCTGCCACCGGAATAAAGGGGCAGACATCCATGGCACCCATGCGGTGGTGCTCCCCATGATGCCGGCGCATGTCAATTTTTTCCCGGGCCACTCTTGCTGCGGCCAAAGCCCCTTCCACCACACAATCAGGATCTGCCACAAAGGTATACACAGTCCGGTTGGTGGACTTGCCCGAATCCACATCCAGCAGGCTGCACCCGGGTGTTTTAGCGATGGCATCGGCAATGGCCTCAATGGTCTGTTTATCTCTCCCTTCTGAAAAATTGGGCACACACTCAACAATTTTATTCATTATCCTGTCTCCGTTTCAATTTAAAAGATCATGCACCTATTACCATGACCCCGCGGATAAGACTTGCGTTTTCTTCTATATTAAAGGTAATATCTCAGAATGGAAATTTAATGACACAGGCGAGGGTACACCCTCCAAAACGTTAAAAAACTCTAATAAAAAAAGAGGTTGGCATATATCTGCCAATAAAAAAAATTGAGTTTATAATCTAACTTTTTAGAAAAGCAAACACTTATTAATCCCGTAAAGGTAAAGGGGATTGAATTTTTAAAACAGTTGTGAAAATATTAGTTAATTAACTTGAATAGAGACTTTTTAGACCCACTGGTTTTAACAATTTCATCAGGAAAGGATATCAAATGAATACGGTCGATATCCCCAGGCTCAGGGAAATAGTCGGGGAAAAAAACATAAAGACAGATCCGCTTGACCTGTATGCTTACGGGGCAGACGCATCTGTTTACCATGCCTCACCATGGGTTGTTGTCAGACCTGACAATACCGGTCAGGTTCAAAAAGTACTGGCCTAT
>QKDP01000322.1 GCA_003252055.1 Desulfobacter postgatei
GGTCCTGGATACAGCAATGCTGGCTAAGGATGCAGGGCTGGCCAATATCCTTGTCACCAACGGATTTATGAGTCCTCAACTGCTGCAGGCGTCCGCCGCAGTGCTGGATGCAGCCAACGTGGATCTTAAATCCTTCAGCAATGGGTTTTACACCCGGTATTGCAACGGCCGCCTGGAACCGGTTAAACAGACGCTGAAGGGTATGGTGGATTTAGGCCTCTTGGTGGAGGTCACCACCCTGGTGATCCCGGGACTCAATGACGATCCCGACGAACTTGGGCAGATGGCGGCCTTCATTGCCGGAGATCTGGGGCCTTCGACCCCCTGGCATCTGTCACGGTTCCACCCGACGTACAAGTTGACACAGATCGGACCGACACCTGTGGAAACCCTTGAAAGGGCCTGCGATATTGCACTCTCAGCCGGACTTGTTCATGTGTACACCGGCAATGTACCCGGTGCCAGGGAAAATACCTACTGCCCAGCCTGCGGCCGGACGGTTGTCAAACGATTTGGATATACAGTGGAAAACCTTTTAATCCAGACCAATAAATGTCCCGGGTGCGGATCGCCTGTATTCGGGATCTATTAATTCGGGATCGAGTAAAAAGATATTTTTTCATGCGTTCAGTTGCCGACATCCTGGACACCATCCAGGCGTGCAGCCCTGTTTCCCCCATCCTTGAAACGCTTTGGTCCGCTGGGTTTCAAGCCTTTCTGGCCGGTGGGGCAGTTCGGGACGCCTTTCTGGGTCTGGACCCCGTGGATGTGGATATCCTGACCAATGCCTTGCCCGAAGATCTGGCCCGGTTGTTTGCCGACCAGGATCCTAGATATGTGGGAAAATCCTTTGCCGTGACCCTGGTCAACAAGGTAGAGGTGGCGACCTGCAGGCCCGCAGATAAAAAGGCTGTGGATGCAGGCATCGTCTTTCCGGCTACAGACCTTGGCCGCCGGGATTTTACCATCAACAGCATGGCCTGGGACCCCGAAACCCGGACCCTGGCAGATCCCTTTGGCGGGCGGGAGGATATTGAAAACAGAACGATTCGGTTCACCCGTGATCCCTTTGACCGGATTGAAGAAGACCCCGTGCGCATGGTCAGGGCCTGCCGGTTTGCTGCCCGTTTCGGGTTTAAAATTAAGCCGGATGCCTTTGATGCCATATGTACCCATGCCCATAAAATTACTGCCCAGGGGACCGCAGACCGGATTCAAAGGGAAGTCGTCAAAGCCATGGGCATGGACAAGCCTTCGGGATTTTTTAATCTGCTTCATGATACGGGTCTTCTGGCCCTGATTCTGCCAAGCCTTGACCGCTGCTACAGCCTGGACGGCGGCCCCCACCACAGCGAAACCGTATTTGAGCATAATCTTCTGGTGGGTGATGCCCTGCCGGCATCCATGCCTATACTCCGGCTGGCAGGTTTTCTTCATGACACAGGGAAAAAGGATGCCCTGGAAATCAAGGACGGCCGGAACACTTTCCCGGGACATCAGAAATTCACCCGGGCCATGATGAACGACCTTGCGCATCTTCGGTTTTCCAGAAAGGACATGGACTATGTATACGCCCTGGTCCGGGGGCACATGCGTCCTTTAAAAGCAGATACCTCCCCCAAAGCGGTACGCAGGCTTCTGGCCATGCTGGATGGTCTAAACTTATCCTACCAGGATTTTTTACGCATGCGCATTGCCGATAAAAAAGGCAATTTGAATCCTGTCAAAAAGCCATACACCCTTGGGGACATCCGCCTGCGCCTGGGCAAAATTCTGGACGCCATTAATGAGCAGACGCCGTTTAATATTAATGACCTTGATATTTCAGGCAGGGACATCCAGCACATTCTGGGCCTGCCCCAGGGTCCGGCCATTGGAAAGGTGAAAGCCTTATTATTTGAGCAGGTGCTGGAGGACCCGTCCCTTAATCAGAAACAGGCCCTGGAAGATTTGGTCCGGCACATGAACCGAAACCACTTTACAGATTCTAACGGCAAGGCTATAAAGTAAGCCCGGCAGCGCATGGTGCAAATACTTAATACGATAGGTGATAGATTATGGGGGATATAGTTCTTATCAGCATTACGGGCAAGGACAGGAAAGGGCTCACCGCCCGGATTTCAACCATCCTTGCCCAGTATCAGGTGAGCATTCTGGATATTGGCCAGGCTGTAATTCATGAACATATCTCCCTTGGCATGCTGGTGAATATTCCATGTTCCCAGGATTTTTCCCTGTTGTTCAAGGATCTGATTTTTGAAGGGCATAAAATGGGGCTGGCCGTGGATGTTGTGCCCGTGGATTCTAATGAATACGAAGCCTGGGTCCAGACCCAGGGCAAGGAGCGCAGGATTATTACGGTCATGGGCCGGGCCATTACCACTGCCCAGATTTCTGCTGTCTCCTCCGTGATTACCGATCATGATCTCAACATTGATTCCATTACCCGTATGTCCGGCCGCAGATCCCTGAAAAGGCCGTTGGAACCTCCTATGGCCTGTATCCAGTTCGCCGTCTCCGGCACACCCAGAAGCATCCCGGAGATGAAGGGCCGGTTCATTCACATCTCCCAGGATCTGGGCATTGATATATCCTTTCATGAAGACAATATCTACCGTAAGAACCGCAAGCTTGTTGTGTTTGACATGGATTCCACATTGATTCAGGCCGAGGTGATTGATGAACTGGCAAAACTGGCCGGGGCCGGCGATCAGGTGGCCCGAATCACGGAATCTGCCATGCGCGGGGAAATTGATTTCAAGGAGAGTTTCAGGCGGCGTGTGGCGCATCTCAAAGGATTAAAAGAAAAGGATATCCAGGGCCTTGCCCGTACCCTTCCCCTGACCGACGGGGCCGATCTGGTTATCCGGACCTTGAAAGGGCTGGGTTATAAGCTTGCCATCCTTTCCGGCGGTTTTACCTTTGTGGGCAATTATCTTAAAGAGACCCTGGGGTTTGATTATGTATTTGCCAACACCCTTGAAATAGAGAACGGCGAAGTAACAGGTCAGGTTAGCGGCGAAATCGTGGACGGCCAGAAAAAGGCGGACCTTTTGCGCGAGCTTGCAAAAAAAGAAAATCTGTCCATCCAGCAGACCATTGCCGTGGGTGACGGGGCCAATGACCTGCCCATGATTTCCATTGCCGGACTTGGTGTGGCCTTTAACGCCAAGCCCATTGTCCGGGAGAAAGCGCCCAATACCATTTCCACCATGGGGCTGGATGGTCTTTTGTTCCTGCTGGGAATCCATGAACGTGAGATCCCTGATCCTGACACTCGATCATCAAGTTTTTAGGGAATTTGTTCAAATTCAAGGCGGAAACAATTTTTAACCGGAAGAATATACAACATATTTTGAGGATTAAAAATTTTTTCCAACGCCGAAGTTGGGCAAATTAACAAAAGCTTGATCATCGAGTGACAGCACCGCCTGTATCTATACTCATTTTTGTTTAAAAAGATGGGACAGTATTTGTTCCGCTTCTTCGGACAATCCTGCCCCGGCCCTGGCAATATCCAGGGTATGGGCGCCAAGCAGACGGTACAGGGCTGAAAATTCCGGTATTTTTTCGTCAATGTCAGCCAGGTGTCGGGACACTGTTTCATAATCCCCCCGGGCCACAGGGCCTGTCAGGGCACGGGTGCAGCCCTTGGACCCGATATTGAAAAGAGTGCCCTGGATCAAGGGCGACAAAATTTCAAATGCCACATCTTCCCGAAGCCCTGTTTCCATTAAAAGGGTCAGGGCAAACCGCACCAGGGTCACAAGGTAGTTGGATGCCACCACAGCCGAGGCATGGTAAAGGGTTTTGGATTCCGTTGGGATGGCAAAGGCCTGCGCCCCAAGGGCTGCAGCAATGTCCTTGCCCTGGGAAACGGCATCGGGGTCCCCTTCAACAGAGATATTTATTCCCTCAAAGGGGTTTGCCTGTCCCGGTTCATAAGGGGTAAAGGACTGCAGGGGATGAATGGAGCCCACAACGGCCCCGGCCTGTTTTGCCTGGACAAGAATTTCTGAAGAATGGGCGCCTGACAAGTGAAAAACCATGGTTTCAGATCCCAGGGCGTTTTGTTGGGCAAGATCGTTGCAGATAGGCGCTATGAAGCCGTCAGGGGTGGTGATAAAAACAATGTCCCCGGCCCGGGCACAGTCAGCAGCCGTGTCAAATACGGTGCCGCATCCGGCTGCTGCCCTGGCGGCCTGGGCCGAAGTTCTGCTCCTGCTGAAAAAACCCGCCGGTTCATACTCTTTTTTAAAGAGGAATGCGGCCAGACAGATGCCCACCCGTCCACAGCCGATTACGGAAAATTTACGTTTGGGCGTATTCATCATTCTATTTATATTCATATTCCTCGGACGGGAAACTGCCCTCCTGAACCTCTTTAATATATTCATCAAGCCCCTGGGCGGCCAGGGCAGCGATGTCCACGTACTTTTTTACGAACTTGGGTATAAACCCGTCATTGATACCCAGCATGTCGTGGAATACCAGAATCTGGCCGTCGCAAAAGCGGCCGGCGCCGATGCCGATGGTGGGAATGGTCAGGGCCTGGGTAATTTTTTTGGCAATGGGAGCGGGAATGCCTTCCAGAACTACGGAAAAAGCCCCGGCTGCCTCAACGTCCCTGGCATCCTTGAGCAGACGTTCTTCATCCCGCTGCACCTTGAATCCCCCCATCTGATGTACGGACTGGGGCGTAAGACCAATGTGGGCCTGGACAGGTATCCCTGACTTTACCATGGCTGAAATGGCAGGACAGACAGCAGCACCGCCTTCAAGTTTTACAGCTGTGGCACCGGCTTCCTTTAAAAACCGGCCGGCGTTTTCAACGGCCGTGTCCATGCTGCTCTGGTAGGACATGAAAGGCATGTCACCCACCACCAGGGATCTTGTGCAGGCCCGGGTCACAAGTTTTGTATGATAAATCATTTCATCCATGGTCACGGGCAGGGTGGTGTCCCAGCCCTGGACCGCCATGCCGACGGAATCGCCCACAAGGATGAGGTCGATTCCGGCACGGTCCAGCATGGCGGCAGAAGGATAGTCATAGGCGGTGAGGGCGGTGATTTTTTTGCCCTCCTGTTTCATCTTCATCAGGCTGGAAGTTGTAATTTTCTTGCTCATGAGTCTCTCCTGATTTTGGGTTATATCGCAGTTTTTGCCGAATCAAGCCATTTTCTGTACCGGACCATTCCGGCCAGCGCCTTGACAGCACGTTCCGGCGACGGGAAGAATACCCCTTTATAGTCCAGATCGTCATAACGGTAAAGGGTGCGGCTCAATTCATCGGTTAAAAGACTGACACCGACTACAGGTTTGTTGTATTTTTTTATCATTTCGACGGTATATCGGGTGTACTTCTCTTCTTCTTTGAGAAGGCCGGCCATAAACATGGTGACCCTTTCCTTTGTTATGCCGGGATTTGCTTTTAGTTCAGCCTTTGCCATGGCATTGACCAGGATGCGTCTGCCGTGGATGCCCAGGTGAATGACCGCATCACACCCATCCCATTTTAAAAGTTCCTCCAGGCAGATCATGGATATTTCCGGGTCTCCTTCGCCCACAATATCCACAGGGTTGCCATGGCTCCAGAAGGACGGCAGGCAGTTGTCAAGCCGTTCAATGATTTCTCTGGGCAGTTTTGGCACCCCAAGTCCGTATTCTGCGCAAAGGTCTGTGGCGACCACACCCCATCCGCCGCCCAGGGTCATGATGGCCACACGCCCCCCCTTGGGCATGGGCAGGGATGAAAATACGGTAGACATATCTAAAAGCTCCATGGGCTGCTCCACCTGGATGATCCCGGCCTGGGTGCAGGCCGCATTAAACACCCCTGCATCCGAGGCCATGGCCCCGGTATGGCTGGAGGCAGCTCTTTCCCCCACCTGGGTTCTTCCGCCCTTGAGGACCACCACGGGTTTGGTTTTTGACAGCCGGGTGGCAGATTCAAAAAACCGGCGCCCGTCTTTGACGCTTTCTATATACAGCACAACGGTGCGGGTCAGGTCGTCAGGTTCAAGGGCCTGGATATAATCTTCAATGGTGATCATGGCTTCGTTGCCTGAGCCTATAAATAACCGGATGCCGATGCCCTGCTGCTCGGCAAAGGACAGAAGCTGGGTGCCAAGATTTCCCGACTGGGACACAAGGGCGGTGGAGCCGGGAAGAGGAAGGGCATTGGCCCCGGAAACGTAAAGTGATGCATGGGGATTGCACAGCCCCATGGTGTTGGGGCCGATGACCAGGATACCGGCCTTGCCGGCTGCAGCCATGACCTCATTCTCAAGCTGTCTGCCCTGGTCCCCGACTTCCCTGAACCCGCTGGTAATGAGCACCATGCCTTTGACATTCTTTTTTTCCAAGGCCGGGATCAGGTCCATTACCCGGCTCGCAGGTACGGTTACCACAGCCAGGTCCACATCTCCTTCTATCTCATCAATGGTTTTGTATACATTCCGGCCCATAATCGTGCCGCCTTTGGGATTAATCAGAAAAATTTCGCCTTTGAACCCCCCGGCATAGGCGTTTGTGGGCAGTATATGACCCCATTTTCCCGGGACTGCAGAGGCCCCGACAAAGGCAATGGTTTTTGGATAAAAGGTGGTGTATAAGGCCTTGAAATCAATCTTTTGATGCACACAGGTGTTACAACGCTCGGGTTTTTCAAGAATCATCAGTCCGTCAACTGCCACAGGCGACCCATCCGGAGTGATAATCAAAGGGTTGATATCAATTTCCCGGATGCCCGGACACGCCATGGCCAAGTCAGACAGGCCCCGGAGAACGGATTTAAGTTCTGCGCGGTTTACAGCCGTCTCTCCCCGGAATGACCCCAGAAGGGCCCTGGCTTTCAGGTTATCCAGCATATCATCAAGGTCTGCATCGGACAATGGGGCAAGGCGCAACACCATATCCTTCAATGCTTCGGTGAACACACCGCCCACCCCGAACATGATCACCGGGCCAAACTGGGGGTCTTTAAACATGCCTGCGGTAAATTCCCTTCGGCCCTCGATCATGGGCTGGACCAGGAAGGCTTCAAAACCGTCTCCCGCCCCGGACTTCATCCTTTGGGCCGCTTCTTTCAGACGCACCTCACTGGTGATGCCCACTTCCACCATGCCGGCGTCGGTTTTATGCAGTATCTGTTTTGCAAGACCCTTGAGCACAACAGGGTAACCGACAGTTTGGGCAGCCCCATGAATATCTTCAATGGATTCCAGCCGTATTTCCTGCACCACGGGCAACCCCAGTTTTTTGAAAATTTTTTTTGCCCGATCTTCGTTGAGGCTTTTGATCCCGCTTTTGATGTAATTGTTAATGGTGGCTGCGATCTTTTTGAGTTGGGTCATGGTTTCACTCCGTTTATCAACCTGTTTTCAACAATCAGACACGTTTTTTGAACCGCTCCAGGATTATTCTTTAACACGGGTTTTTATTGGTTTTAAACATGTTTTAAACATGTTTTAAACACAACATTCATCGGCTTTTGAACATGGTGTTAGGTTTTATATGAAAGTTCCATAAGTTGCTCAATTACTTTCATGTTTTGTTGTGGGTTGCGCCTGGGTGTTGATCGACCAGGTCAGCCCATAGCTGTTATTGACATTTTATTAATATCGTTTTGAACATTTTAAACACGTGTGTTGATAAAAGAGTGAAGTGAACGGTAAGGGGGCACGTTGTATTGGGATCCATTGTGATCAGGTGGTTACCGTTTTTAACGCTATGGCATTAGGGACGCGGATAAAAATTCGGCGCAAAATTTTGTGGCATTAATTCCTTCCGAGTCCCTTTAGGGCCATGGAAACAATAAAATCCACCATATGGCTTGTCTTTTTACCCGTCTTCTTCGTTGCATCAATGGGCACATATTTCAATATGCTCCCATTGATGCGCCTTGAATACGGATAAAAATCCTTCGCCCTATTTTTGGATTTTAATATTTCCATGGCCCTTATTTCATCTGCGGCCCTTATTTTCTGGGGACTACATTTTGAGGTTTTCCTGCCAGATAGCTTTTTATGTTTTCAACAGCAATGGACATCAATCTTTCCCTTGACGATATCGTTGCCCAGGCAATATGGGGCGTAATATAACAGTTTTTAGCCTTCAGCAACGGGCAATTTTTGTCCGGGGGTTCTTTTTCAAGGACATCCATTGCAGCTCCGGCAATACGGCCTTCATTTAAAAAATCAGCCAGATCCTTTTCAACAATCAACGGTCCCCGGGAGGTGTTGATAATGTAGGCGGTTTTTTTCATTTGAGCCAGGGTGTCCTTGTTAATCATTCCTTTTGTCTGGGGCGTTAACGGACAATGCAGGGAAATGATATCGCTGCTATGGATCAGGTTGTCCAGATCCGAATAGGTGATTCCCTCGGGAAGATCAGGGGGAACGGAGCGGTTGTAGATCAGAATATTCATCCCGAAAGCCAATCCGATTCGTGCCACTGCTTTGCCGATACCGCCATAACCCACAATGCCCAAGGTAATGCCTTCCAATTCCACCAAAGGATAATCCCAATAGCAGAAATCCTCTGATTCCGACCATTTTCCATCCGTTACCGTCTGACTGTGGTGTCCAACCCTGTTTGTCAGTTCCAGAATCAGGGCAAAAACCATTTGCGCTGAGGAAGAACCGGAATAGCCGGGTACGTTGGTAACCGTAATACCCATTTTTTTTGTGTATTCAAGGTCGACTACATTTACCCCTGTTGCTAAAACCCCGATATATTCAACCTTGTTCATTGCTGCAATGTCTTCAGCCGTCAGCACGGTTTTATTTGTCAACACAATATTAGCGTCAGTCGTTCGTTCCAGGATCTCTTCCGGGTTTGTTCTGTCGTAAACCTGCAGATCACCAATTTCCGAAAATTTTTCCCAGTTGAGGTCCCCCGGGTTTAAGGTATATCCATCAAGAACAACTATTTTCATTTTTCACCTTCCTTTTTGGCTTTTTTTATCAAAGACATGGTTGTCCCGCCTATCCCTCCCCCCAGAAACAATAAACTAAAGACCGGGTGTAAATCAACACTGTTTATAAGAAAGGCTGTGTAACCTACACAGATCTTTCAACTTTCGTTGTGGGCTGAACCACGGTGAAAGACCCGGCCAGCCCATGGCTGTTATAGAAATCACAGGGCACTATTGTCCCCTAACATGCTAAATTTTTGTTGTATACAAAATTTTGAAGTAATTTCTACAACAGTCTTGATTTGCGCCTTGTTGAATGCTATTAAAGTTCTGATTTGTTTTTTGTTTAAGAACAAATTGATTCAAACCGTTGAAACCTTAGTATTGTTTGTTATGGGTGAACAGCTCATGGCCGGTAAATTCGCCGTTTGTATTTGCAAGATGGAAGACCTTAAATTGAATTTTGATAAGAAATTATCTGACAGGGCTTCGATCTTAAGATAAATATTGTTAGATGTCTTTAACCTAAACTTCAACAGAGGAATAAACATGACTGAAACAATTAGATGGACAAGAACCGATGAAGCACCTTTATTAGCAACTCATTCTTTGCTTCCCATTATTCAATCCTATCTTAAAGGATCCGGGATTGAAGTCGAAAAAAGAGATATCTCTTTGCCGGGAAGAATTGCAGCGAACTGGAATGACCGCTTAAAAGACGATCAGAAAGTGTCTGATGATCTGGCATTTTTGGGCGACCTTGCCAAATCTCCGGACGGAAATATTATCAAACTTCCCAATATCAGTGCTTCTGTTCCTCAATTGAAAGGCGCCATCAAAGAGTTACAGGCCGCTGGATATGCTGTTCCTGATTATCCTGATGAACCCAAAAACGCCGAAGAAGAAGCCATCAAAGCCCAATATTCAAAGAACCTGGGCTCTGCCGTTAACCCTGTATTGAGGGAAGGCAACTCCGATCGTAGAGCTGCTGTAGCGGTTAAAGAATTCGCCAAGAAGAATCCCCACACCATGGGTGAATGGTCTGCCGACTCCAAAACCGACGTTGCTTCCATGACCGAAGGCGACTACTACGGAAGTGAAGTTGCAACAACTGTTGAAAGCCCATGCACCGTTAAGATCGAACTGGCCGGCGCAGACGGATCAACAACTGTTCTTAAAGAAAAGCTTGCCCTGGAAGCTGCTGAAGTTATTGATGCATGCGTGATGAGCAAAAAAGCGCTGCGTGCGTATGTTGCCAAATCAATTCAGGAAGCTAAAGATCGCGGTGTTCTGCTGTCAGCCCATCTTAAAGCAACCATGATGAAGGTTTCTGATCCGATCTTCTTTGGTCATATTGTTTATGTTTATTTCCAGGAAGTTTTTGATAAACACGCCGGCACTTTCAAAGAAATCGGTGTCAATCCGAACATGGGTCTTGGCGATCTTTACGCCAGACTTGAAACCTTGCCTGCAGCCAAAAAAGCAGAAATTGAAGCAGACATCCAGGCCTGCTATGCAAAAAGACCGCCTCTGGCCATGGTTAATTCCGATAAAGGCATCACCAACCTGCACGTTTCCAGTGACGTAATCATTGATGCGTCCATGCCCGCAATGATTCGTAACTCCGGAAAAATGTGGGGAGCGGATGGAAAGGCTTATGATACCTTAGCCATGATTCCTGACAGAGCCTATGCCGGTGTTTTCCAGGCCGCCATTGAAGACTGCAAGAAGAACGGCGCGTTTCATCCCCCCACAATGGGAACCGTACAAAATGTTGGTTTGATGGCAAAGAAGGCTGAAGAATACGGATCACATGACAAAACATTTGAGATCCCCGTTGACGGAACCGTTAAGGCTGTCGATACTGCCGGTAACGTTCTGCTTGAACGCCCCGTTGAAGCAGGCGATGTTTTCAGAATGTGCCAGGTGAAAGATGCCCCGATTCAGGACTGGGTCAAACTGGCCGTTAACCGTGGCAGACTGACTGGGTTCCCGGTTATTTTCTGGCTGGATAAAAATAGAGCTCACGATGCCGAGCTGATTAAAAAAGTTGAAAAATACCTGCCGGATAATGACACATCCGGTTTGGAAATTAAGATTATGGCACCGCCTGAAGCGTGCACCTACTCTTGCGGCCGTGTAAGAAAAACACAAGATACCATTGCAGCTTCCGGTAATGTTTTAAGGGATTACCTGACTGACCTGTTCCCCATTCTTGAGCTTGGCACCAGTGCTAAAATGCTTTCCATCGTTCCTTTGATGGCAGGTGGCGGACTTTTTGAAACCGGCGCCGGTGGATCTGCCCCGAAACACATCCAGCAATTCCTGGAAGAAGGTCATTTAAGATGGGATTCTCTGGGTGAATTCCTGGCATTTGCCGAATCTCTGGAATACATTGGAAACAAAGGCAATGCTACTGCTAAAGTGTATGCCAAGGCTCTGGGCGAAGCCAATACCAAGTTCCTGCAGGAAGGAAAGAATCCCTCTCGTAAAGTCAATGAAATTGACAACAGAGGCAGCCATTATTACCTGGCAATGTACTGGGCACAGGCCCTTGCTGCCCAGGATGACGATGCGGCTTTGAAAGAAAGATTTGCAAAAGTCGCTAAGGCACTGGAAGAAAACGAGAAAAAAATCACTGATGAACTTTTAGCTGCACAGGGAAGCCCTGTTGATATCGGTGGTTACTACGTAATCGATTTCGATAAGACAACTGCTGCAATGAGACCCAGCGCAACAATGAACCAAATCGTTGATAACGCTTAATTTTATCAATTAGCGATCTTAAGCCCGCCATCGAAAATCATTTCGGTGGTGGGCTTTTATATTATCAAGCCCTTTCCGCAAAGCACCTGCAAGACAGGATGGGAAGCCATCCAGAGAAAGCTTCCCACCTTGGGATGATGTTACAACCTCTAAAGAGAATTAAGATTCTACGGGTAAAATCGATATATTTTATGCAGTTTTTATCTCTATCTGCCTGGGTTTTGCAGCTTCAGATTTAGGCAGGTGCAGTCTTAACACGCCGTTTTTCAATTCCGCCTCAACTTTTTCAACATCAATGGTCTGTGGTACAGAGAAACTTCTGACATATTCTACATCTGAAAACTCTTCATATGTTGCGACCCCTTTTGTTTCAAGTTTTCTGACACCGGAGATTGATAGTGTTCCGTTATCAAGATCAACTGAGATATTTTCTTTTACCACCCCCGGCATGTCAGCGTGGAGAAGGATTTCATCTTCATTTTCATAAATATCTACGGCTGGCGTTACTTCATGAAATTGACGAGTTTTCTCGACGTTTTTTTCACCTTGTTTTGCGATTTTTTGTGCTTTATCCATTGTAACCTCCTTTTCATAAATTTATCTTAAAATTTAATTTATGCTTATTTTCTTGGGTTTTGCTGCCTCATGCTTGGGAAGTGTAAGATAAAGCACACCGTTTTTAAGCGTTGCTTCAACTTTCGTTGAGTCAACATCTGCAGGAAGTGTAAAGCTTCTGGAAAAAGATCCAATCCCTCTTTCAGCTTTATGGGTTTTATATCCTTCAGGCGCATCTGATGCTCTTTCACCGGTGATTTCAAGATAGTTCCCCTGGATTTTTACATTTAAGTCATCCTTTTCAAGTCCTGGAACTTCGGCCCTGATTTCAAAATTGTCGCCGTGTTCATAGAGATTTGTCCTGGGGGCGGCTGATGCTGATTCCCATCTGTAATCGGATGGTTTTCCATAATCGCCATAAAGATTATTCAGCTTCCTTTGAAGAAGATTCATGGTCCTGAACAATCTGTCGATATCACTAATTCCTGTAAACATAATTCTTCCTCCTTGCGATAGGTTGTTTTAAATTGTTGAGGGAACCGTTTTGGATGTTAGAATCGACGTTCTTATGAAAGTTAAGGTGTCGTCAATTCCATGTACAAAACCTTTGCTCCCACAAATCATCATTTTCGCCTAAATTAACTCCGATATTTTTCATGTCAATAGGGTTTTTCGACAAACTTATGGAAAACAGAAGAAAAAATATGAGGCAAAATTCATTTACAGGTAAACAGCCTGATCTCAAACTAATTGTGGATAATTCGTCAGAAAGGGGCGATGCTCCCGTTTCATGGTCAGGTTATTACTGGAATATCATCCATGATATCGGTTTCGGATTCGTCAAGGCCCTGCATTATTACGGCCTGGGACGTTTTTCCGTCCACCAGGATTCTTACAGGCCTGTCAAACCGGATGTGTTTCAGATACCGGGTGGCAGTGGCTGGTTCCCGGCTGGAAAGAAAATCATAATCAATAAAATCGTTGCCCTTGTCCTGTATGGTTATATAGGAAATACCAAGGGAGGTGATGTTCTGAAAAAAATGAGTACCCTGGGAAAAATCCGCCTTGATGCTTTCAATGGTGGTCTCCACCATGACCCCCACGTTGGAAATATCGCTCCATACCACAGGAATGCCCAGCCACCGGTCTGCGGACCCCCAGCGCCCCGGTCCGATGAGCACATATTTTGTTCCGGTATCGTTGAACATGGCATTGATTTTGTTAATTTCCCTTGCCACCAAAGGCGTTTTATCCGCTTCAAAGGTTTTGGGATCCACATACACGATATCCCGGATATCCTTATATTCGCCGTTGCCAAGGGAAAGGGTGGAATGGCAGAATGCGTTTTTAATGTCCTTTTCCGCAATTTCTATCCCAAGGTTCTGCTTGTACCGGCCCATGGGACGGATCTGCAGCAGGGAGAAGCGCGGTTTTGACCGGATACCTTCCATGGGCAGGTCCATTGCAAATTCCATTTCAACGGATGTGCCCATCCAACGGGCCCCCAGGGCTGTGACTTCGGCCAGGATGTCTGCCAGGGGGAAGGTGGTGTATTTCAGAATGTTGGCAAAGGTGAGCACAGGAAAATCCTTGTCGGAAAACCGGTCCCGGATACGGTTATCCTGAACATTAAAGGTGGAGCAAAGCATCCGGACGGCTGGATGGTCCTTGGCATCGGCAATATCCAGCCTGGCCAGACAGGGATCTTCACCTGTGCCGAAACATTTTTCAGAGGTCGGGAATCCGTCCATTTTCAGGGCGTAAAAATACTTCTGTGAATTTTCCAGAATATCATTGATCATGGAAAACTGGGGCAGAAATTGCGGATACTTCGGGCAGAACCGAAGGACTTTTCCGCCGTCCATGACGAGTTTTCCAAGCCCCAGTGCAATGTAGGAAATACCCTCTTCCGCTTTGAGGTGGGAAATGGGATAGAAATTATAGGACTGGGCCAGGCCTGAGATAGAAGGGTAAAAATAGTTTTTGTGCCGGGTGCCGGTGATCTGCTGAAGCACCACGGCCATCTCTTCGTCCTCGGTCCTGTGCATGGTGGACCGGGCATAGGATCTCGGGGCTTCCAGATAGGTTGAGGCATATACCAGCTTTACGGCGGTCATCAGGCGTTCAAGTCGTTTTTCAAGGCTTATGTCGGCATTGGGCAGCATGTAGGTTTTATAAAGCCCCGCAAAAGGCTGGTAATGGGCATCTTCAAACAGGGACGATGATCTGACAGCAATGGGGTAATGCACATTTTGGATATATGTCCTTAGATTCATTTTCAGCGGGCGGGGCAGCTCTGCTTTAAGAAAGTGTTCTCTTACCTGGGTGTCATCCGGCACCCTGTCCTGTTCCAGAAGCCGGCACAGCTTGTTCTCCGCCACAAATTTTTTGAATTCGTCCGTGGCAATGACAAAGGTCTGGGGGATGGTTATGTCAATTTCCGGAAACTTTTGGCACAAACAAGGGTCTATGCCCAGCTGATGGGACATGAACGCAAGCCCCCTTGCCTTGCCGCCCAGGGATCCGGTTCCGATTTTCATGAAATTTGTGTCCGAGTCAAATTTTTCCGGGTCAAATTCAATGACAAGCCCCTGGCGGGAGTATTTACGCCGGGCACGGATGCGTTCAATGAGAAACCGTTTAATTTCTGATGCGTCGGTGAAATCGTTAATGGTATAGGGTTTAAGGCTCAGGGCAAAATCGACTTCGCTGCGGGCCAGCAGCCATCGGGAAAAATCATTGTGCCTGGCATGGTGGAGCACGGATGCGTCGGGGATATCCGGCAGCAGCTTTTCAACCTCCCTTAAATTGGAAGCCCGGGCAATTTCACGATTGTCCGGCATGCGGAACACAAAGGCCCCGAATCCCAGATGTGTGACAAAAAAGCTTTTGATCTGGTCATGGAGGTTGTTTGAATTTTTATTGATAAACTGGGCGGGTATGGCTGCTGCAATGTCCCGGTTTTCTTCCTCCGTACTCAAGATCAGGATGGGCAGGTCCGGGATTTCTGATTTGATCCAGGTTAAAAGCTTGCGGCCCGCATAAGGATCTTCCTGCCCGTTAATGGCGTAACGCATATCCGTGAAAACGCTGAGTACATAGGGTCTGTACCGCTCAAACAGGGCCATGGCCTGGTCATAGTCGTGGACCACCAGAATTTTGGGTCGGCCCCGCCGTTTTAAAATTCTGTGCTCTTCGGTAATGGAATCATCCATGACCAACTGGGTCTGGATGACGATGTGTTTGTACAGGACCGGCAATAAAGAAGAGTAATGATAGGGGGAATCCTCCACCATTATAATAACCCTGACCTTTGCATTTTGTGTATCAAAGGCCACATTTTTTTCATCTTCAAAATTTTTTATAATGGCCAGGAGCAGGTCGGCTTTTCCACCCCAGATATAGGTCCGGTCAATAGTAGGTTCCTGGGCGCCGTCCTGGGCTGCAGTCGGATACTGATGAATATCGCAGGTGTTGTGAAGCAGCAGGTAAAAGGGGATTTGTGAATATTGCTTCTTCACCTGTCTGCCAAAGGCGTAGACATCCATTCCGGTCAGTCCCGGCATGGCAAGGATCAGGTCAAAAGGTTTGCGTGCAAGTTGCTCAAAGGCTTCCGTGACTGAGGACGCAAAGGTCAATTTCGGGGGGTTTGACAGATTCAGCCCCTTATATTGATTGATAATCCGGGTTGAAAGCAGGCCCTCTTCCTCTATAATAAACGCATCATAGGGGCTGGATACCAGAAGGATATCCGTCACCCTATAGGCCATGAGTTCATGATAGATTTTTATGGAAGGTGCATCAGCGCATGTCTCGTCTGCTTTCATGATCAGAATAGCTGATATTTTACAAGCTTACCATCCAACCCACCGATTTCCAAGGTTTTTTTCCAGGAGGGGGCCAAGGGCACATGTTTGATAAAACCCGGGTCGCCGAAATAAACATAGGCAGTACAGCCTTTGCACTGTTCCTTTAAAAACCGGCCAAGATCGTTGTAAAATAATTTCATGTTCTGGTCTTTTCCCATGCGGATGCCGTAAGGGGGGTTAGTGACAATGACCGCGTTTTCCATCGGGTTGAGCTGTCTGAAATCTGCCAGGTCCACGTCAATCTCTGCACCATAGTGGAGCCCCATCAGGTTGGTTCTTGTGGCTTCAACAGAAGATTCAGCAATATCGCTGCCCCGGATAAGCCCTCTGGGTAATGGCCGGATGGCGTCGTTTGCAGCCGCTTTCACCGCTTCCCATTCCCGGGCATCAAAATCGGGCAGGCGTTCAAATCCGAACTGTTCACGGAAAACCTGGGCCGGAATCCGGCTGTAATGCATCAGGGCTTCGCACAGAAGGGTCCCGGATCCGCACATGGGATCCAGCAACGGTTCTTCTCCATGCCAACCGCTCAGGGCGATAATGGCTGCGGCCACGGTTTCCTGCATGGGGGCAGACACCCTGGCTTCCCTGTATCCCCGTTTGTGCAAAGGCCCCATACCTGCGTCAATGGAAATGGCGGCCAGATCTTTATGCACGTGGACATTGATCATGATCCAGGGCGCGTCGGTATTTACAGAAGGCCTGCGGTTGGTCCTGTCCCTGAAATAATCGGCAATGGCGTCCTTGACCCGCAATCCTGCAAAATTGGAATGGGTGATCTGTGACTCAGACACGTTGGCTGTGATGGAAAATGTTTTTTTGGGTGTTAAAAACTCTTCCCATCGGATTGTTCTGGCACCCTTGTACAAGTCATCCTTGTCCTTGCAGTCAAACTCAATCAGGGGCACAAGCACCCGCGACACCAGGCGGGAAAGGTAAACGATTTTATAAAATGTGGGTTTATCCGCTTCAAACCAGATGCCCCGGAATACCGGCCGTGCCTTTTTCCCCCCAAGGTCCTGGATTTCTTTTAAAGCCAGATCCTTGACGCTTTCAGCCACCTGGGCAAAATAGCGGGATTCCCGCTCATAAATATATTCAAGCTTGGCCAGTTTCCGGGTTTTGCCCTGCCCCTTCTGGAGAATGGCTTTTTTGGGTATGTTCAACTTGGGTTCCTATGCCTTTCACAAACTATAGACTATATACTGGAAACAAGAGGGTGAAGTGCCTGCGGCACCCGTTTTAGCCCTGCATTATTGGTGTCTTTAGTTTTGTTATTTGTTTTGGGCTTGCAGCCCATGTGCATTATATCAGATTTATTCATTACCCGGCAAGATCGATAAATTCTATGATAGATAAGCGTTCCCTAAAATATAGATTGACAAGCGTTTCCTATTTTATTAGATTTTTGTTTTCTTTTTAAGGAGGGTGCAAATCAGGACTGTGGAAAAAAATTCTTACCGATTTTGGAATTGAAGAATCTTTTGATAATGCTGCAAACAGATTCAAGAAGCATGATTATTCAAAACAAGGACATATAAAATGGATGTTATGGGAAAAAAAATCAAGCGTCTCTTGATTGCCAACCGTAGTGAAATAGCCATCCGTGTAACACGTGCTGCACATGAGCTTGGACTGGAAACTATTGCTATCTACTCCCAGGAGGACCGATTTGCACTTCATCGGTTTAAGACCGGTGAAAGTTATTTAATCGGAGAAGGAAAAGGCCCTATTGAAGCCTATCTGGATATTGAAGGGATTGTT
>QKDP01000203.1 GCA_003252055.1 Desulfobacter postgatei
CTTTCGTGAAATTCCTCCCCGCTGCCGGAGCCGGCCAGATGCAGTCTGAAGTCTGCCTGCTGCACCTGTTTCAAAGATCTCAGCAGCCAGGGCACACCTTTGGCCTGGCTCAGCTTTCCGGCATAGACCATCTGAACCGGCCCCCTGTCAGGCTTGGGGCCAGGGAAAAAAAGATCCTTATCAAATCCCCCGCCCACCACATGCAGCTTTTCCAGGTCAACCTTGTGGATGGACCGGATCTCTTCTTTCTGGTGCCGGCTTAGGCAGAGGATGGCGTCAATTCCAGATACACCGGCCTGCACTGCCTGTCCAAGGCCCGGGCAGAGGGCGAACTGGCGCAGATCGGTGCCGTGGCAGGAAGTCACCATGGGAATGCCTCCAAAAACCCTGCGAGCGATTTTGGAAACAATCCAGAGGTGGTGGGTATGGATAATGTCCGGCTTAAATTGCGCTCCAGCCCGGATCATGAGGGTTTCGAACCCAGCCTCATAGGCGGCCAACTGCCCAGGGGCCATGGCGGAAAACACCGTGCTTGGATACGGCATGACATCGCTCATACCCGGCACGGGGAAATCCAAATCCCTGCCGTTGAACTGAAGAAAACAAGTGTGCTCCCGGGGTATCAGAGAAGAATCAAGCTTGAAACCGTCCTGTACCCCGGCGACCAGGAAATTCTCATGCCCCCTGGCCCTGGCCTGCCGGATAATGGCCTGGATGGTTTTCCCGGACCCTGTAAAGTCCGGCATCTGGCTTAAAATATGTAAGATCTTCATTAAACCTCAACTTTTTGTATTTTAAATACAATTTCAAAAAGATGCAAATTCCTATACTATCAAAAAAGGCAAAAGCATTGGTTCAAAAACAGATCTCCTAAGAACCTGTTTAAAAATTAGGGGATCGAAGCGAAATCTCATGAGGATGAGAGCCAATTTTCTCAAATTTTCTGTTAATAGCTGGACTATTGGCCGAAAATTTGAGGAGATTGGGGCCATTCTCATGTGATTGCAGCCGATTCATCTATTTTTAAACAGGCTCTAAAGGGAAGCCGGTTCTATGGGTGGATGCGTCTTCATATACTCCAACCGGTTAAGCCCGTTGATATATGCCAGGGCCGATGCCGTGATAATGTCAGGATCTGCCCCCTTGCCCATGGCAACCATGCCGTCTTCCTTGAGACGAACGGTTACCTCGCCCTGGGCATCCGTGCCTTCGGTGAGCGCTGAAATGGTAAAGCGCAGCAGTTCGGACTTGGTTCCGGTAAGCTTGGAAATAATGTTGTAAACTGCATCAATGGGACCCGAACCTTCGGTGGCCCCCTGGACCGGACGACCGTTAATCTTTAACACAATTGACGCCGTCGGGTACACGGTATTGCCTGACAGTACATGGATGTATTCAAGATTAAACACATCCGAGGAGCGCAGCACCCCTTCGTTGATCAGGGCTTCGATATCCTCGTCAAGAATTTTCTTTTTCTTGTCCGCAAGGTTTTTGAACTTTTTAAATACAGTATTGAGTTCTTCATCCGTAAGATTATACCCCATCTCCTGGATGTGGGTATGAAGGGCGTGCCGGCCTGAGTGTTTGCCAAGCACCAGATTGTTTTTGGAAATACCTACTGTTTCCGGTTTCATGATTTCGTAGGTCATGGGGTTTTTAAGCACCCCGTCCTGGTGGATGCCGGCTTCATGGGCAAAGGCATTGGCCCCGACAATGGCCTTGTTAGGCTGAACCAGGATGCCTGTGATCATGGAAACAAGCCTTGAGGTTGGAAAAATACGCGTGGTGTCAATATCGGTAAAATACGGAAAAAAATTGGGTCTGGTATTCAACGCCATAACCACCTCTTCCATGGAGGTGTTGCCAGCCCGTTCACCAATGCCGTTGATGGTTAGTTCCACCTGACGTGCCCCGCTTGTAACGGCAGCCAGGGTATTGGAGGTTGCAAGACCTAAATCGTTATGACAATGCACGGACAAAACCGCTTTGTCAATATTGGGCGTATTTTCCATGACATATCTGACCAGTTGCGCAAACTCCTCGGGAATGGCATACCCTACGGTGTCGGGCAGGTTAACCGTAGTGGCACCGGCATCAATAACCGCTTCAAACACCTTGCACAAAAAGTCCTTGTCTGACCGGGAACCGTCTTCTGCGGAAAATTCCACATTATCTGTAAATGAGGCAGCAAGCTTAACTGACTCAACGGCCTTTTTTAACACCTGGTCTGGTTCCATCTGAAGTTTGTACTTCATATGCAGTTCAGATGTGGCAATAAATGTGTGGATTCTTGGATGGACCGCATTTTTAATTGCTTGCCAACCGCGATTGATATCTTCTTCATTGGCCCGGCACAATGCTGCGACCTGGGTCTTTTTAAGGGTTTGGGCAATGGCTTTAACTGCCTCAAAATCCCCAGGGGATGCTGCAGGAAATCCTGCTTCAATGACATCAACCCCCAGGGCCTCAAGCTGGGTGGCGATCCGCAGTTTCTCAGCCTGGTTCATACTGGCCCCGGGGGATTGCTCTCCGTCCCGCAAGGTGGTGTCAAACACGATGATTTTCTGTTTATCCGTATTCATGGTTTTACCTTATATTTTTATGCTGATTTTCGATTCTTTTTATTTTTTTCGTCAGTTTCATTATTGTCACTTGATCCGGCATCATCTGTTTCCCCTTTGTGGTCCAGTGACAGTTTATACTGAAAACTGTCAGCCAGAGCCTGCCAGGAGGCTTCGATAATATCTTCGGAAACACCAACGGTTGAAAAAATATGGTCCGTATCCCGTGACTCGATCAATACCCTGACCCTGGCATCGGTGCCCTCGAATCCATCAATGACGCGAACCTTAAAATCCACCAGATGAAGGTCCTTGACACTCGGATACATGGCCGTCAATGCCTTTCTTAGGGCATTATCAAGGGCAGACACCGGACCTTCGCCTTCGGCCGAAGTGATTTCAGTTTTATCCCCAACCCGGATTTTGATCATGGCATGGGAATAACAGGGGCGTTCCTTGTCCTTTTCCACCACCACCCTGAAGGATTCCAGATCAAAATGGGATTGATACTGCTCGGTGAATTTTTCCATGAGCAGTTTAAGGGACCCTTCGGCCGCATCAAACTCATACCCGTCGTTTTCCATCTCCTTGATGTTGTTTACAATCAAAGATTTTTTGGATTCGTCATCGCCCAGATCAACCCCAAGCTCCTTGGCCTTGTATGCGATGTTACTTTTGCCGGACTGCTCGGAGACCAGAACCCTGCGGCGGTTGCCCACAAGTTCCGGGGTCATGTGTTCATAGGCTCTGGGGTTTTTCATGATGGCCGACACATGAACCCCGCCTTTATGCGTAAACGCAGACCGGCCCACAAAGGGTCTGCTGGACACGGGCGGCATATTGGCGGTCTCCGATACAAACCTGGACAGAGCCCGCAGCTTGGCCAGATTCTCTTCATTGATACACGCCCTGTGCATCTTAAGGGCCAGGATGGGGATAATCGCTGTGAGATCGGCATTGCCGCAGCGTTCCCCATATCCGTTCACTGTGCCCTGCACCATGGTCGCACCGGCATGCACCGCGTTGATGGTGTTGGCAACAGCCATGGCACAGTCATTATGGGTATGCACGCCGAAAATGACATCATCATAATCCTTGAAATGGGCAATGGTTTCCCGGGTGATGGTATCAATATCACAGGGGAGGCTGCCGCCGTTGGTGTCGCAAAGCACCAGACAGCGGCTCCCTCCTTTTAAAGCCGCTTCCAGAGTGTCTAAAGCAAAACCGGCATTGGCTTTATAGCCGTCGTAAAAATGTTCAGCATCATAGAGCACTTCACGGCCCCGGGCCTTGAGATAGGATACGCTTTCGGTAATCATGGCAAGGTTTTCTTCCCGGGTATTGTTCATGATGTCTGTGACATGCAGATCCCAGGATTTGCCGAAAATGGTAACCACAGGCGCACCTGAATCGATCAATGCCTTGATGTTGGCATCTTTTTCACAGGTTGAATTTTGTCTTCTTGTGGATCCGAATGCGCAGATCTTGGCCTGTTTGAACTGTTTATCCCTGACCAAGTCAAAAAAAGCCTGGGCCCCGGGATTGGAGCCGGGCCAGCCCCCTTCAATGTAGTGGATCCCGGCATCATCCAGGCGCATGGCGATTTTAAGCTTGTCCTCAGGAGAAAAGAAGATATTCTCCCCCTGCATCCCATCACGCAAGGTTGTGTCGTAAAGCAGGGCGTTTTTCTTTGCTTTTGCTGCATTCATTTTGCATTCTCCCTGCCCAGGGCAATGGTTCCGGTGGACGCAATTTCAATAATGCCCATGGGCCTCATCAGCTCAACAAACGCATTGATTTTTCCGGAATCACCTGACACTTCCACAATAAAATGCGAGGCTCCCACATCAACGATCCTGGATCTGAAAATATCAACGATACGCATAATTTCGGCCCGTTTTTCAGTTTTTGCATGGACCTTGACCAGGGCAAGCTCACGTTCCACATATTCTTTTTGCGTTAAATCATTAACCGTCATGACATTGATCAATTTATGCAACTGCTTTTTGATCTGTTCGATGACCTGCGCGTCGCAGAAGGTGGCCAGGGTGACCACGGAGACGTTGGGTTCGGCTGTTTTTGCCACGCTTAAGGAATCAATGTTAAACCCGCGGCCGGAGAACAGGCCTGCAATCCGGGAGAGAACCCCCGGTTCATTGTCCACAAGAATTGATAAAATATATCTGTTGGTTTCCATATCAATTATCCTTTTTAAACCAGAAGCATGTCAGTGATGGCCCCGCCTGCCGGAACCATGGGATAGACCGATTCTTCACGTTCAACAACAAATTCCATGATCA
>QKDP01000069.1 GCA_003252055.1 Desulfobacter postgatei
GCATGGGGTTTCTCAGCTGCATGGAAGCAACGTTGGCCCAGCCTTTTTCATCCATGATAGCCCGGGTTTCTTTGGGGGTCAGATAAACGCCTTTGAATTTTTCGGGGAACTCGCCTTCGGAGAGTACTTTTACAGGACCTGCCAGGCAGAATTCTTTTCTGGCCATAACCATCTGAACGCCGGGATGATCTTCCATGGCGATTTTCCAAAATACGTCATCAGCAGACTCTTCGCCATGACCTTTGTAGACTTTCTCACATTCCCATTTTTTCTCGTCTTCGGTCATTTCGAATTTTTCTTCGATCTTCATGGTGGCATAGATTTCACCATTTCTTTCCAGGGTGATTTCGTCGCCAACATTGATGTCTGCAGCATCAGCAGCAGCAGCGTCGAGCATAACAGGAACCGGCCAGAAAGTACCGTCAGCCAGCAGGAAGTCTTCGCAGACGCCTTTCCAGTCAGCTTTGGTCATGAAGCCGTTCAGCGGAGAGAAACCGCCGATACCCAGCATGATCAGGTCGCCTTTAACCTGGGAAGAGATTTCAATTTTTTTCAGACCTGCGGCTTTTTTCAGTTCTGCTTCCAGTGCTGCGCCTTCAAGCTTGCAGCATACAAGACCTTTCCCGCCATGGGGTGCAACTAATTTAGACATATACGTCATTCTCCTTATCTATGGTTAACTTCCATTATAGGTGTCAAATACCAAAACCCGGCACCTGACTTCAATTTTATTTAAAAATCTTGTAAGATTTAATGATGATTGGCTGATTTGTCAAGAATTATATTTGCTTAACTTTAACAGTTCTCCCACCTCATCCATGGACACTGCATGGGCATGGGCTTCAAGACCGGGCTGCTTAAATGCAATGAACCAGGTATCAGCTGATTCAGCCGCTTTTTTATCGTATATGGAATCCCCGATGAACACGACCTGCCGGGGCAGCAGTGCATAAACCCTCATAATTTTTTCGAGCTGATCAGGGAAGGGTTTGGGATTGGCCACATCAGATGCCGTGACAACAATATCAAAAGATTTTGTAAGCTTATGTTCAATGAGCACACGTTCCATGGTATTTGTCCGGTTTGTGGCCACGCCGCACACGATACCTGCCTGTTTTATGGCAGCCATCAACTCAATCAGACCCGGTTCCATCAGCATCAAAGGGATCACGGTTTCATAGCCGATACGCTTAATCATATTGTATACAGGCTGGTGGTCATCCATTTCCGGAAACAGATATTTAACCGCACCCTTTACCGTCATCATATGAATGTTGATAAACTGCTCTTCGTCAAGGGGCGGTTTGCCAAAACCGGCCAAGATATCATTGTAATATTTGCGGTTGGCCTGGGCCGTATCAAACATGACACCGTCGCAGTCAAACACAACAGCCTTAATCCCTTCTGTATCCATCATTTACTCAATTCCTTGCGGCTATCCCTTATTTCCCGGCATTTTCGAACCGCTTTTTTCAGGAGACACGGCCTGTTCAAATATGGCATATACCCTGATTCTCAAATACGGTTTATGGGGGTTGTCTGTCGTCAATGTAATAAAATCATAAATATCCGCCGAACGGTCGGAATAACAGGAAACCTTGACCTGCCAGTCTTTTTTTCCCTGAGCGGGCTTAATCAGTTTAGCCTTTATCTGCTTATTGAACTTAAGCTTCATGTCAAGGATCTTTAATTCATCCCCCTCCACCGGTTCAATGGAGACCATGTCGCTTAAGGTCTGGCCGGGCGCCCCACTCAGGTTCAATATGCGGGGACTGATTTTGACAATCTCTTTAACTTTACCTGCTATTCTTAAATAAAATTTGTTGTTCTTAGGGTCATCGGTTTTAACCAAAATTTTTTTAATCAACTCACGACCGCCATACCCTGAGGTCTTGACGCCAATGGTAATTTTTCCTTCCCCGCCCGGGGGAATCTGCCTGTCATAGACTTTCTTGTCACAACCTCAAGGGGGTTGAACCCCGACAATGTTCAGGGGAGCATCTCCCTGGTTTTTTATGATAAAATCATGGGTTAAATGCTGTCCTTCAAGAACAGGCTCAAACTCAAAAGAGGGCGCCAGCGGCACGGCGACAGGACCCGCCCAGACATACGCCGGTCCCGCAAAGATAACCAGAAAGGCAGAAATGATTATAAAATTAACGTATTTCATTCTTTTTTTATCCTTCGTTTGTTACCAACGGATAGAGGAAACAGTCCATTCAACCCTATCTGAGAAAGGGGTTCATCCGCTTTTCATTGGCAATGGTGGTCTCAGGGCCATGACCGGGATAGACCATGGTGTTTTCGTCCAAATCCAGCAACCTGGTCTTAATGGAGGATATAAGGGTGTCATAATCGCCGCCGGGCAGATCGGTACGGCCGATTGAGCCCATAAAAAGGGTGTCTCCAACGAATAGGTGACCGGGCGTGTAAAGGCAGATCCCCCCGGGTGAGTGCCCCGGGGTGTGGATCACTTCAAAGGTAATATTGCCAAAGGAGATCGAATCGCCGTCCTTGAGATGAATGTCGGCCGGCGGGGAGTTTTCTGCGCCA
Source organism: Desulfobacter postgatei (assembly GCA_003252055.1). GTDB lineage: Bacteria > Desulfobacterota > Desulfobacteria > Desulfobacterales > Desulfobacteraceae > Desulfobacter > Desulfobacter postgatei_B. Next base: position 2,554 of record QKDP01000069.1, read on the forward strand.
AGACCGAACATGGCAGCATGGCGGGACAGGTCTAAAAGCATGGGTTCATCATCAGGATGAATGGCGATCTGAGCAGCGGTGGCGTCCTTCATCCGCCTGTTTGCTCCAACATGGTCAAAATGACCATGGGTGTTGATCAAATATTTTACCTTCAGTTCAGCCTTGGCAAGGGCCATGAGGATCCGGTCCGCATCATCGCCCGGGTCAATGACGGCAGCCTGTTTTGTATCTTCACACCCCACGATAAAGCAGTTGGCCATAATGGGGCCGACTTCAAGTTTACGTATAATCAAAGCATCCTCCTTGGTCTTCACGTCCTGGTCTATCTTCACATCATAGTATAGGGCTCATGCTGGGCCCTGATTCGGTCCAGCACCCCGTTGATAAACGGCCCGGAGTCCCGGGTACCGAATTTTTTGCCGATTTCAACCGCCTCATTAATGGATACCGAGGGCGGGATATCCGACAGATTAAGCATCTCAAACACGGCAATACGCATGATATTTCTATCCACTGCCGGCATCCGGGAAATCTTCCAGTTCTTGGCCCATTGATCCAGCAAACTGTCTATCTTTTCAAGGTTCTCCAGCACTCCGTACACAAGGGTTTGAAAAAAAAGACGTGTGGGATTATTTACGTCTTCCCCGTACTGTTCAAGGAAGTCATCCATTTGCAGCGGGGAGTCGATTTTATTCAGATCCAATTTATTCAGATCCAAGGCAAACAGGGCCTGCAGGGCCAGTTCCCGGGATTTGCGCCTGTCACCCATGTTCTATTCCATAGTCGCGCACAGGTTTGCCATTTCAATGGCACCCACGGCCACATCAAAGCCCTTGTTGCCGGATTTTGTACCGGCCCGTTCAATGGCCTGTTCAATGGTTTCAGTGGTAAGGATACCAAACATCACCGGAACTTTAGCCTCAAGGCTGACGGCAGCAACACCCTTGGACACTTCGGCACATACATAATCATAATGGGTGGTGGCCCCGCGGATCACTGCACCAAGGCAGATAATGGCGTCATATTTTTTCAAAGCAGCCAATTTGGCTGCTGCCAAAGGGATTTCAAAGGCACCAGGCACCTTGACAATGGCAATATCCTCATCCTGTGCACCGCTTCTGATCAGCGCATCCAAAGCGCCTGACACAAGTTTGTCCACAATAAAATCATTGAATCTGGCGGCAACAATACCAAATTTTTTGCCCTTTGCATTCAGATTGGCTTCAATTATTTGAGGCATGTTCTTCCCCTTATTATATTTTTGATGTCACTTAGGTTTGGACAAAGAGTTGCCCAGATGCAAGGCGCAAGAACATTTACAACCGGAGCATACTTAAAGTATGTGAGGATTGCAAATGTTCGCAGGAACTCCGCAGATGGGTGAGTATTTGTCCAAACATCATTTAATGTGTAGTATATGACCCATCTTAGCCTGCTTGCACTTCAAATACCCCTGGTTGTGGGGATTGGGCGCCACTTCAATGGGCACCTGCGCCACAACGGTTAGACCGTAGCCTTGAAGCCCCACCATCTTTTTAGGATTATTGGTGAGCAGACGCATTTTGCGTACGCCCAGATCCACCAGCATCTGGGCACCGACACCGTAATCACGCAGATCAGCGGAAAATCCAAGTGCCTCATTTGCCTGGACCGTATCCAGGCCCTGGCGCTGGTATTCATAGGCTTTTAATTTGTTCACAAGGCCTATACCCCGGCCCTCCTGACGCAAATACAGAATAACACCGCAGCCTTCCTCATCCACCATTTTCATGGCGCGGCGGAGCTGATCCTGGCAGTCACAGCGCAAAGAAGAAAAAATATCACCGGTCATGCACTCGGAATGCACCCGCACCAAAATCTCCTTTTCCGGATCAATTTCACCCTTAACCAGGGCAATGTGGGTAAGATTGTCAATATCATTCTCATAGGCAATGATTCTGAATTCACCGCCTACCCGGGTGGGAATGACGGTTTCAGCAGCCCGCTTTACAAAGCTTTCTGTTTTTAACCGGTATTGAACAAGATCCGCCACCGTGCAGATGCCGATGCCGTGCTTATCGGAAAATTTTTCAAGGGAAGGCATCCGGGCCATGGTACCGTCGTCATCCATGATTTCACAGATGACACCGGCCGGCTTGAGACCGGCAAGGCGTGCAAGATCCACAGAGCCTTCGGTCTGGCCGATGCGCACCATCACCCCGCCGTCCCGTGCCCGTAAAGGAAAGATATGCCCCGGTCTTGCAATATCCTGGGGTCCGGTTTCATCAGCTACAGCCGTCAAAATGGTGGTGGCCCGGTCTGCGGCGGATATGCCTGTGGTCACGCCGTGTTTGGCCTCAATGGAAACCGTAAATCCCGTACCGTACTGGGAGGTATTATTCTCAACCATCATGGGAAGATCAAGCTTGTCGGCGATCTTTGAATCAAGGGACAGGCAGATAAGTCCCCGGCCATAGGTGGCCATAAAATTGATGCTTTCCGGGGTTACGGCCTGGGCTGCCATGGTCAGATCCCCTTCGTTTTCCCTGTCCTCATCATCCACCAGGATGACCATTTTTCCGTTTTTTATATCTTCAATCGCCTGTTCAATGGTTAAATGCGGCATTTGTCTGTCCTTTACAAGAATCCGTTCCGGGCAAGAAATGACATACTGATGTCCGAGTCGGCATCAGCACCGGCATCGTTGGCACTCTTGGCGCCTTTCCCTTGCCCTGATAAAAATTTTTTCACATATTTTCCCAGCATATCTGTCTCAATATTGACGCGATCCCCCACATGTTTGAACCCGATTGTTGTAATCTTTGCGGTATGGGGAATAATGCTTACCGAAAAACCGTTTTCCCAGCATTGGTTGATGGTCAGGCTGATACCGTCAACGGCCACGGAGCCTTTTTCTATCATCTCACAGGCAAGGTTTTCCGGCACCTGAATGTCATATATGATGGCATTGCTCCGGGTCTCAATTTTTGAAACCACACCTGTGCCGTCTATGTGTCCTGATACCAGATGTCCGTCTATGCGGTCCGACAACTTCAGCGCCCGTTCAATATTGACCCGGGCCCCAGGTCCAAGAGAACCGAATGTGGTGCGGGAGACGGTTTCAGGCGCCATGTCCACCTTGAACTGCCCTTTGCCAAGACTTACAGCGGTCAGGCAGGCCCCGTTCACGGCAATGGAATCTCCGATGCCTGTACCGGCAAGATCCAGGTCGCAGGCAATCACCAGAATTTTGCCCTCTCCCTGGGTTTCAATGCGCCGAATGGTGCCCAGACTTTCTATGATTCCAGTAAACAAAAATTATCTCCCCCAATTATCTCCCATTGCCAACCGGCCTGTTCCGGGGTTCAATATAGCCTGTGACCAGTATATCGGAACCGAACTTCCGGGTACTGACCCGGGCCAGTTCAAACACGTCTTTTATCTTTTCAGGCCCCGATCCCTTAAATACCGGAATGCCGTCATTCCCCCCCATGATTTTTGGAGCAAGAAAATAGCAGACTTTGTTGACAATCCCTGCAACCAGAGCCGATGCTGCCACACGCCCCCCGCCTTCAATCAGAAGGCTTGTGACGGACAGTTTTCTTAACTTAATCATCAGGTCATTTAAATCAAGCAGATTTTCAGATACACGGCATTCAAGAACCTGTGCGCCCCTGTCTTTGAGGCGCCGGATTTTGCCTGGATCACAGTCCGGACCCGTCACAATGATGGTTGGGGCACTGGATTTTTGAACCACGGTTTTGGCGTCCTCTTTAATTGTCAAACGGGTATCCAGAATTATCCGCGCGGGATCCCGGGTCTGTTTCCCTTCAATTCTGGCGGTCAAGGACGGATTATCCGCATGCAGGGTACCGGAGCCGATAAGAATGGCATCGTTCTGGTGGCGCAGTTCATGGCCGAATTTTCGGGATGCAACCGAGGTGATCCACTGGGAATCCCCGGTTCTGGTGGCAATATATCCGTCAAGGGTGGCAGCACATTTTAAGGTGACAAACGGGGTTTTGTTTTGGGTATTCCAGACAAAATCTTCGATCAGGGTCAAGGCCTCTTGTTCCATGAGCCCAGATACCACCTCAAGGCCCTTTTCCCTTAGAAATTCAATCCCGCCCCCGGCAACATCAGGATTAGGATCTTTACAGGCCACAACAACCCTGCCGATACCTGCGTTAAGAATTTTATGGGTGCATGGGGGGGTTTTCCCGAAATGATTGCAGGGCTCAAGGGTTACGTAGATGGTGGCATTGGCCAGTTTTTCAGGAGCCCGGACTGCGGCATCATCAATGGCCACCACCTCGGCATGGGGGCCGCCTGCTTTGGGGTGAAAGCCTTGGCCAATGATCTGACCATCTTTTACCACCACGGCACCCACACAGGGATTGGGAGAGGTATATCCTTTGCCCTGGGCTGCAAGCGCCAAGGCCCTTGCCATATATTCCGAATCAGTCATCGGTGTTGACAGGGCCTTCCATACCCGGCTTGGGATCTGTGGACTGGTGCTCCTTATGAATCAGATTCTCAAGTTCCTGGATAAAATCCGTCACATCTTTAAACTCCCGGTACACGGATGCAAACCGGACATACGCCACATCATCCAGATCCTTGAGAGCATTGATAATTTTCTCGCCCACCACCTTTGCAGACACTTCCCGGTCACGGCTTTCCCGCAGGTCGCGTTCAATCTCATCCACAATCTGTTCGATCTGGTTGATGCTGATAGCCCGTTTTTCACAGGCTTTCTGAATGCCCCGCAGGACTTTTTCCCTGTCAAACTCTTCCCGGCGGCTGTCTTTTTTAACGATCATGACTGGGACCTGTTCCACCCGTTCATAGGTGGTGAAGCGCTGGCCACACTCCTGGCACTCTCTTCTGCGCCGGACCTCGAACTCAATTTTGCCCGAGCGTGAATCCACCACTCTGGTGTTCGGGTTACCACAATAGGGGCACTTCATATCAGCCTCTTTAATTAATTATTCAAGCCGGATCAGTTCCACACCGGCCTGGGCAAACATTTCCAGGGAAAGGGGATCGTCGTATCCCTTCTTAAAGTACACTTTTTTAATCCCGGCGTTGACGATCATCTTGGCGCAGATGGAACAAGGCTGGGTGGTGCAGTACAAACAGGCACCGGCAACAGGTATTCCGTGGTAGGCCGCCTGGATGATCACATTCTGTTCAGCATGGACGCCCCGGCAAAGCTCGTGTTTTTCCCCGGAAGGCACATTAAGCTGTTCCCGCAGGCAGCCGGTCTCTCTGCAATGGGGGATTTGGGAAGGTGCACCGTTATATCCCGAGCATAAAATACGTTTATCCTTGACCAGCACTGCGCCCACCTTTCGCCGAAGACAGGTGGCCCTGGAGGCCACAAGGTCTGTGATGGACATAAAATATTCATCCCAGGACGGACGGACGCCGCCAGTGGCGTTTGCTGAATCAGGGGGAACAGGGGGCATCAGCAGGCAGTATCCCCATATAGCGGATACCGGGTGCACAGCTCTTTAACCTTGGCGGCAACGTCTGGTACATTCGTCTCGTCATCCAGCACATCACAGATAAAGCCGGCCACAGCGCCCACGGCATCTTCATTCATGCCCCGGGAGGTGATCAACGGGACGCCGATACGCACACCCGAGGTAACAAAGGGGCTTCGTTTTTCATTGGGCACGGTATTTTTATTCACCGTGATATTCGCCCGTCCCAGACGCTCTTCCGCGTCTTTCCCGGTGATATCCCGTCCGGAAAAATCCACCAGGACCATGTGGTTGTCCGTACCATTGGACACCAGCTTGTAACCCCTTTCCATGAGCACCTTTGCCAGTACAGCGGCATTTTTAACCACCTGTTTCTGATATTCGGTGAACCCGGGCTGCAATGCCTCTTTAAAAGCCACGGCCTTGGCCGTAACAACATGCATCAGAGGACCACCCTGGATACCGGGAAAAATCTGGGAATTGATTTTTTTGCCCCATTCGGCGCCGGAAAGAATCAATCCGCCCCTGGGACCACGAAGGGTTTTATGGGTGGTGGAGGTGATAATATCTGCGTATCCCACAGGTGTGGGGTGTACACCCGCAGCCACAAGCCCCGCAATATGGGCCATATCCACCAGAAAAAGCGCACCGCAGGCCTTGGCAATTTCGGAAAAGCCTTTGAAATCAATGATTCTGGGGTAGGCCGAAGCCCCTGCCACAATCATTTTAGGCTTATTTGCCCGGGCCAGGTCTTCCACCTGGTTTAAATCAATGGTCTCGGTTTCCGGATTTAAACCATAATGGGAAAAATTGAACAAACGGCCGGAAAAGCTGACTCCTGAACCGTGGGTTAAATGCCCGCCATGGGAAAGATCCATGGCCAGAATCCCGTCCCCGGGGGAAAGCACGGAAAAATAAGCCGCCATATTGGCCTGGGATCCGGAATGGGGTTGAACATTGGCAAATTCCACACCAAACAGCTTTTTTACCCGTTCAATGGCCAGGTTTTCAGCCTGGTCCATGTACTGGCACCCGCCATAATAACGTTTTGACGGATACCCTTCTGCATACTTATTGGTCATGATGGAGCCCTGGGCTTCCATTACTGCCCGGCTCACCGTATTTTCCGAAGCGATGAGATTCAGCCCGTATTCCTGGCGGATGTATTCACTATCAATCACTGAGGCAATCTCAGGATCACAAGATTTGATAAATTCTATATTTTGCATTATTTACTCGCGCCTTTCTTAACCTAATCTTCTAAATCCAGGGAACGGATACGGTCCAGATGGCGACCGCCTTCAAAGGGGGTCGCAAGCCACTCCCTGACCAGTTCAAAGGCAAGAATATCACCGATCACTCGGCCTCCCATGACCAGGATATTGGCATCATTGTGCTGCCGGCTCATCCTGGCGGAAAAGATATCCGAGCACAGGGCGGCCCGTACGCCTTTAAACCGATTGGCCTGCATGGACATGCCAAGGCCGGTCCCGCACAGAAGAATGCCCCGGCCAAATATACCGTCGGAAACTGCCTTGGCCACCTTTTTACCGAAATCGGCATAATTTACCGAAGCCGTGCTGTGGGTCCCGGCATCCTCAACCTCATAGCCAAGACCGGTGAGCAGATCCTTAATCTTTTCTTTTAATTCGAACGCGGCATGGTCACTGCCGATGATAATCTGTTTATCTTTATCCATATCTACCCGGAGCCTTATATTTATCTAGGATTTCGATGCAATGAAATCATAAATATCCTGGACAGTCGACAGTTTCTCGGCCTGATCATCGTCAATTTCAATTTCAAAAATTTCTTCCATGGACATGATGAGCTCAACGATGGTCAGAGAATCAGCGCCAAGATCTTCGATCAACGACGCCTGGGGAACCACATCCTCAATATCAATGCCGGGAATCTTTTCAGCAATAATTTTTCTTACTTTGGTTTCAATGGTCATATTCTGACTCCTTGAAGTGTTTGCCGGCAAAACTAATCATCTGCACCCATGTCTGGATTTACATTCCTGCCTTTGTAGGCGCCGCATTCAGGACAAGCAGTATGGGGAAGCTTGGGCTCCTGGCACTCGGAACATAAGGTTATAGTGGGGGCACAGGTTTTATAATGGGTACGTCTTTTTCTTCCTCTTGCTTTGGAACTTTTCTGCTTGGGTACGGCCATGACTCTCTCCTAACTACATTATTTCATTTGGTTTTTATTTAATACCTGCCAAAATTTAGAACATATCTAATTACCCTATTTTTCATTTGAAGTCAACCAAAGAATCCCGGAAAGAATACACTTAATGAATCAAATCAGATTTTACCTGCCGTATTGATTTAAGCTCCGAAATTATGATAGATAAAGCGTCGATTTTACGCTTTTTTTATACGAATTCGGGCGGTACAGGCTAAATCCCCTGTACCGCCTGTTGTTCGTGAGGTTAAACTTTTTTAGATCATCTTTCTGGAGATCATAATGGATACAATAATTACACGCTTTCCGCCCTCCCCTACCGGCTACCTGCATATCGGCGGTGCCAGAACCGCACTTTTCAATTGGCTGTGGGCAAAAAAAAACGCAGGGCGTTTTGTGCTGCGTATAGAAGATACCGATGAAGCCCGGTCAACTGAGGCGTCCGTGAATGCTATTCTGGAATCCATGGAATGGCTGGGAATTGACTGGGATGACGGCCCCTATTTCCAGACCCAGCGCCATGATATTTACAATGAACACATTGACCGTCTGGTTGAACAGGGGCATGCATACTATTGCGACTGCACACCCGAAGAGGTCAATGCCATGCGTGAAGAAGCCAGGGCCAAGGGGTTAAAGCCCATGTACAACGGCAAGTGCCGCAACCGGGGGCTGAAAAAGGGTGATAACACCGTGGTGCGGTTAAAAACACCGGACACAGGCGTCACCATTGTGGACGATATTGTCAAGGGAAGTACCGCTTTCCAGAATGCGGAAATTGATGACTTCATCATCCAGAGAAGTTCAGGTATGGCCATGTACAACCTTGCGGTGGTGGTGGATGACATCACCATGGGCATCAACACCATTATCCGGGGGGATGACCACCTGGTAAATACGCCCAAACAGATTCTGATTTACCAGGCCTTAGGCGCGCCGTTGCCGGTATTCGGCCATGTACCCATGGTGCTGGGGTCGGATAAATCACGTCTGAGCAAACGTCATGGCGCCATGTCTGTGGGGGAATATAAAAAGATGGGCTTTCTGGCGGATGCGCTGATCAACTATCTGGTCAGGCTGGGGTGGTCCCATGGCGACCAGGAATTTTTTGAACGCCGGGAGCTTATTGAAAAGTTCGATCTTGAACATCTTGGCCGTTCTGCAGGCATGTTTGACATGGATAAGTTATATGCCCTGAATGCCAAACATATCCAGAAAAAGAAACCCATAGAATTGGGGGACGATCTTGTGCCCCACCTGGCAGAACTTGGCATTTCCGCCCGAAATGATGCCTTTACCCAGGGGGTGATCGAAACGCTTCAGCCTCGAAGCAAAACCCTTGTGGAAATGGCCCAGGGTGCGGCTTTTTATTACAAGGATGAAATTGAGTTTGAAGAAAAGGCTGCCAAAAAATTTCTTAAGCCCGAAACCTTTGATCTTTTAAACAAATGCGCCGAGGCCCTGGAAGGTCTTGCTGATTTCAGCCAGGGTGCCCAAGAGGAGATGTTTAAACAAATCATGGAAGAGACAGGGCTCGGGTTTGGGAAAATTGCCCAGCCCCTGCGGGTGGCAGTCACCGGCACAACAGTGAGCCCCGGGATATTTGAAATGTTTATCGCCCTTGGAAAAGAAAAAACCGTCCAGCGCATCAGAAAGGCGGCACAATTTTGTGCGGCCCAGGGCGAATGAAAAACTAAGCACCTGTTTAAAATATTAAGTGCTTAACTTGATGACATTGGGTGTGCAGTGCGATTCACGGCGGCGGAGCCGCCGTGAACACCCCAAATAACCGGCTTGCCTGTGTTTATTTGGACTGTTGAAACAGGCATACTGCCCCCGCAATTCGTACAGTGCTCTACTCTACCCCGATTTAACGCAGATAACATAAAAACTCAGTTTACAACCCATACGGTACAATCAACAGCCGATTGAACGACCTTTGTCGAAACCGAGCCAAACAAAAACTCTTCAGCTTTGCTCACTCCGCGCCTACCGATTACAACTGTATCGTAATTTCCTTCTTCCCTGATCCTCAAAATATCCATACCGATACTGCGTCCGGTAGTACATATATCCGTATCATGAAATGGAGATTTGCAACTTGCAAAATATTGATCAGTTACAACATCCGCAGAAACACCTTGTTTTATGAGAGTTTGCTTTGCCAATGCCAGCTTTTCAGTCATCTCAACTTCATTTTTTTTACACTGACTGACCCAAATTTCATCATCATGGTAAAGATCCTTATCCGGTAGCCTTTCGACATAAAGAATTGAAACCAGAGATATGGGATAATGCTTCACTATATTACCTACATATTCAACCGCTTTGAAAGAATTTTCAGATCCATCAAATGCTACGAGAATCTTATTAAGTGTCATAATTTCAACCCCCTGTTGAATTGAATCGATTCATAAGACGTTATAAAGACCGAATCTCTTTTAAACTTTTATTCATATCAACCAGCATTTCATCTACCGATTCATAGAAAACCGAACTTGAAGATGATAAATGCATCAAGATATTATTTAATGAGTTTGGAATATAATTATATATTTTCTTCACATTAACGACGCGATTGCCTATAATTACAGAGTAATCATCTGGATTCAGTGTATTGAGAATAGAAGTTTCTGTTCCGAGTTCCAGCAACGTCTGCATAGTAAGATTTGCTTTACCGACAAGATACACAAGAATGCTTTTTAATCCGAACATATCCAGACCAAAGGGATTTTCGTAAAGTTCAAACGCATAATCAAAGTCGATCCACCGATATGCTCCGGTTCCACTTTCAACCCACAAGTGATCACGCCGGATATCACCATGTTTTTCATCGTGGCTGTGCAAAAAACCGATTGCTTCGCACGCACCAATAAACTTCTCAAGTATATCAGGAAAATATTCATGAAAATAAGTTTTATGATCGACCGGGATATCGTGCACGACAACGTCAAGCCGCTTTCCGCGAATGATATCCAGGACCCTGACATTATTTCCTGCTATGTCATTCTTAGAATATCCCTGCATGAAACGCATATCCCCTTTAACAAGTTCTAGGATTCTGGATTCTTTACGGGGACTTCTATAACACTTAATTTCGAACGGCCCAATATGCATTGGAAATGTTTCATAAAAGGCTAATTTTAAAATTTGAGGTTGACCGGATTCAAGATGCTTACCGCGTTTTACCCAATATTTCGGGTCAACCAAACCAAATCGGCGCTCCTGCTCATTTTTGAGTACAAGAAAATGCTCATTTCCAAGTTTAATGACATCACTGTAATCAATATTCATAAATTCAGTCGTATCAGTGAAAATCCTCCCAAAATGGGACATTTGGGAATCAGGCACATACTTATGGATAAGTTTTTTAACGTCACTGCTCATAGCCACTCCTGATCTTGTATATAAAGCAACAAACACCGCTTATAAACCCAATGCCATAAAGTTAAATAGAAATTTCCTGAGCCACCTCGTATCATCTGCGGCCCAGTCATCCAGACAGGTTTCAGCAGCTTTGGGAAAGGCATCCTGCCCCTGGGTTTCTTCGATTCTATGCGCCGAAAATCACGCTGCAATATCCCACAAAATCAGCGGTGGGCTGTAACGGATCAAAACTTGAGGCGTACTCAAGGCAGACTCCTTTGACTGCGCCCATTTTTTTTGCAGCCGCCGCCGCCGCACAGGCTGCCCCGGCACAGCACATATTGTGGCGGGACAGTCCCTGGTGAATAATCTGATTTTCATCCATGGCTGTTAACGCTTTAATGGCAGCCGCGTCATTTTCCTTTGCAACCCAATCAAACGCAGCCTTGCCTGACCCGACCGGCTCAAATCCGAATCGCGGTCCGTAATGGGTCATGTCTGTGGAACCTACCACAGCCAGGGACCGGCCCAGCTGTTTTGCCGCCCCAACTACAACCACCCCCAAAGTTTTCGCCGTATCCGAGGGCGGCACGGCGCATGCCACAATCCGGGCTTTTGGGAAAAAATATTTTATAAAAGGATATTGCAGTTCCAGGGTATTTTCTTCGGGGAAGCGGTTAGGCCTTAATGGTTCCAGGTTGACACCTTCTGTCCCGGCCTGCCGTACCAGAGCATCTGTAAGTTCCCGGTCAATCTCAATGGTTCCCAAAGGCGTATCTACCGCTGTGCAGTCCAGAACAAAGGCCGGGGAATCGGCATGCATGTGAACCCCGAAAAGAACAATGGTGTCCACGACCCGGCTGCCATGGGCCAGTGCGAAAAATACCCGGCAGGCAAGTTTCCCGGAATAGATCCAGCCTGCATGGGGAACAACGCCCGCCATAGGATCACCCAAAATTTTTGTATCCTCTCCCGTCCTCATATCGTCGCTAAACCGTTTAATGGCAGACCGGCACTGGTCAGCTGATCCCGGATACCAGGATCCGGCAAATGCCATTTTCTTTACATCCATGATTTGTCCTCCAATTTTAACAGCTTTATTTTACCACGAAGGACACGAAGTTCATGAAGATATTAGAGCACTGAACTTCGTGCTCTTCGTGAACTTCCTGGTTTTAATCCGAAACCATCTTAACTTTATGGCATTGTCCCCGCACCTGCGCGATTATCCCAGTTTTTCCTTCACCCTGGTGCGCAGCCATGAGAGCCAGGGCTCAAGGCCTTCCCGGGTTTTGGCGGATAACTCAAACACCGGCATACCCGGATGCACCTTGCCCATATTTTCCACAGCCAGGGCCGCATCAAAATCCAGATAGGGCAAAAGATCTATTTTATTTAAAATGGCAGCATCAGCCACCTGGAACATGAGCGGATATTTCAAAGGCTTGTCTTCGCCTTCGGTGACGCTTAAAACCACGGCCCTTGCATCCTCGCCAATATCGAACTCCGCAGGACAGACCAAATTACCGATATTTTCCACGATGAGCAAATCCAAGTCATCGCACCCCAAGGCCCTGGCCGATGATTCAATAAGGTGGGCTGCCAGATGGCAGTCCCCCCCGAACTGGTCCGTGTTGATCTGGGTCACTTTGGCACCGGTTACAGAAAGCCGGTCCGCATCATTGGTGGTGCAGACATCGCCCACTATCACCCCTACCCGGATATCGGGCATCAGCTTTTCCAGGGTCCGGCACAGGGTTTCGGTCTTGCCGGATCCCGGCGATGACATCATGTTCAGGACAAATACTTGTTTTTCCTTAAAAAAGGCCCTGTTTCTATCTGCATCGGATTCGTTTTTTTCCAGTATCCGTTTTTGTATATTGATTTCCATGGGTTGTTCCTCTTTTATCTAATCGTCGACCAGTTCTATGGATGAAATCTCAATCTCCCGCCCCGAAATCATGGTCACCTGCCCGTTTTTGCATGCAGGACACCCAAAGGCAGGGGTATCGGTCTGCCATTCATGTTTACAGGTTTCACAGCGCAGACACACCGGCACCGCTTCGATAACCAGTTCAGCACCTTCAAGGGAGGTGTCTTTGGTGATCACTTCCAGACAAAAGGAGAGGCTGTGCTCCACCACGGCAGCCAATTTACCGATCCTTAAATTCAATTTCTCCACCCTGGGATTTTCAATGTCATCGGGGATGGCATCCAGGGCGATGGTTACCAGCTGTTGGGCAATACCCATCTCATGCATGCTTATTGATCCTGCCTTGCTTTAAAAAATTGCTGTTTAAATTCAGAGAACCTGTCCTCCTGTATTGCATGACGCATTTTAGCCATAAGATCAAGATAATAATAGAGATTATGAATGGTGTTCAAACGGTAGGACAAAAGCTCCCGGGATTTATACAGATGGCGCAGATAGGCCCTTGTATAGTTGCGGCAAGTGTAACAACCGCATGCTTCGTCTATGGGACGATCATCTGTCTTATATCTGGCATTGGGGATATTGATGGTACCGGTATGGGTAAAAAGCTGGCCGTTTCTGGCGTTTCTGGAAGGCATCACACAGTCAAACATGTCGCAGCCCATGCCCACCAGGGTCACAAGGTTTTCAGGTGTGCCCACCCCCATAATGTACCGTGGCTTTTGTGACGGCAAAAGCGGCAAGGTGTGGTCCGCCATCTCATACATCACTTCGGTGGGCTCTCCCACGGAAAGACCGCCAATGGCAAAGCCGGGAAAATCAATGGCAGTGATCTGTTCGGCGGATAAAGAGCGAAGCTCCTTGACCATGCCGCCCTGGATAATGCCGAACAGGTTATTCACCGCGCCGCTTTCCTGCCAGAAGTCGAAGCCTCTTTTGGCCCAGGCCGTGGTCTTGTTCAAGGCGTCAGCCACCTGCTGGTCCGTTGCCGGATACCCCTGGCACCAGTCCAGAGACATCATGATATCCGATCCCAGAATCATCTGGATCTCGACGGCCCGTTCCGGGGAAAAAAAGTGTCGGGAACCGTCAATATGAGATTGAAAGTGGACCCCTTCATCGGTGAACTTGGCCAGTTTTGCCAAAGAGAAAAACTGGAAACCTCCGGAGTCGGTGAGCATGGGTTTATCCCAGGCTGTAAAGGCATGAAGCCCTTTCATGGCTTCAATGACTTCGTAGCCTGGCCGCAGATATAAATGATAGGTATTGCCAAGAATAATCTGGGCCCCGCAATGTTCCAGATCTTCCTTCGACACGGCTTTCACTGATCCCACAGTACCCACGGGCATGAAAACAGGTGTTTCAATAACACCATGATGCGTGGTGATCCGCCCCAAACGCGAGCGATCCCGGCCGTCACCCCTTATACGATTATCTTTTATCAGGTCAAATGTAAGCATCTTTAATTGTTTTATTTTAAATTTTCACTCTATAAACATGGCATCACCATAGCTGAAAAAACGGTACTGTTCAGCCACAGCAACGTTGTAGGCATCCAGAATCCGCTCCCGGTCATAGAAGGCGGAAACCAGCATGAGCAGCGTGGATTCAGGCAAATGGAAATTGGTGACCATGGCATCCACGCATTTGAACCGGTAACCTGGATAGATAAACAGATCGCACCGGCCCTGGCCGGCTGAAATTCTGCCCCCATCGTCGGTACAGAACTCCAGGGTCCGCACAGCGGTGGTGCCCACGGCAATAACCCTGCGTCCATCCCCATGGGCCTGGTTGATCTTATCAGCAGCCTGTTCATTTACAATAAAATATTCCGAATGAATCTGGTGGTCCCGAATATCCTTTACCCGCACCGGTACGAAGGTGCCATACCCCACATGCAGGGTAATCCGGACCACGTCCACGCCCTTAGCAGAAAGCGTTGCAAGCAGATCTTCTGTAAAATGAAGCCCTGCCGTGGGCGCGGCCACGGCACCTTCGGCTTTTGCATAAACCGTCTGGTAATCCTGCTGGTCTTTTTGCTCATACATTTGCGCATCGGTTTGCGCCAGGGTACCTGCCCCCCGGCCCGGATTCTCATCCCGTTTAATAGATGGCGGCAAAGGCATTTTGCTTGCTTTTTTTAGTCGGGATAAAATATCATTGCCCCCGTCAAAGGA
>QKDP01000072.1 GCA_003252055.1 Desulfobacter postgatei
GGTGCAGGCTGCGAGTCCATGACCTTTGTACCCATGGGCGGCCACGTCCCCCGGCCCCATCCGGAATATTCAAGAACCAACCCTGAAATGTACGTATCCATGGGGATCACCGCAGAAAATGTGGCCAGCCGCTACAACGTGTCCAGGCAAGATCAGGATATCTTTGCCGCCCAGTCCCAGGCAAAGGCCATGGCCGCAAGAGACGGTGGAAAATTCACTGAAATCATCCCCACCCCGGCCTACAAATATGTTGTACAGCCTGACGGTACGTATAAAAAAGAATCTTTTATTGTTGAGCATGACGACGGTATCCGTGCCTCCACACCGGAAGGGCTGGCAAAACTGGGACCGGTGTTCAAAGTGAACGGTTCAGTTACTGCCGGAAACTCTTCCCAGACCACGGACGGCGCGGCGGTCAGCATCGTCGCTTCCAGGGAAAAGTGTGAGGCATTTGGCCTGACGCCCATTGCCAGACTGGTTGGGTATACCACTGTGGGCTGCAAGGCAGATGAAATGGGCGTAGGTCCCAAATATGCCATCCCCAAAGTACTTAAACAGGTCGGAATGACCATTGACGACATTGACATTTATGAAATCAATGAAGCCTTTGCCGCCCAGGCCATTCACTGCATCCGGGAAACCGGCCTTGAAAAATACATGGATAAGATCAACATCCACGGCGGCGCCATCGCCCTTGGCCATCCCCTGGGATGCACCGGTGCCAAGCTGACCGCCACATGCATTGCCAACCTCAAGGAAGTCGGCGGCAAATATGGTATGGTTTCCATGTGTATCGGCGGCGGCATGGGTGCTGCAGCAGTATTTGAAAAATTCTGACAAGGGAGGTGAACAGGTTTATATTAATTTCTATCATCAGGTGCGTTCTCCTTCTCCGGGCTTTGCGGTCCCGGCGCTTTGGCAGAAAAAAACCGGTCAGCCCCCTCAATGGATCGGATATGAATATCCCGCTGGGGAAAGCTGATCTCTATGTTGTTTTCCCGGAACTTTTTATCGATCCTGAACCTGACATCCGTATCCACTTCCAGCATATGGTCTATATCGGTCCAGAGCCGCAGCACAAAAGTCAAGGCACTGTCGCCAAAATCCGAAAAAAGCACGTCCGGCCTTGGATAACGAAGGACATTGGGGGCGTCCGCAGCAATCTTCAGCAAAACCGTCCTCACCAGTTCCACATCAGATCCGTATGCCACGCCCACGCTGATTTTGCGGCGGATACGTTTGTCCTTGAAACTCCAGTTGGTCACTTGGTTGCTGATGAGATCGGCATTGGGAATAATCAGGGAGGCATTGTCATAGGTCTGCACCACGGTGGACCGGACATTTATTTTTCTGACCGTGGCCCAGATACCGTTGACCTCTACATCATCCCCCACCTGGATGGGCCGCTCAAACAGCAGGATAATGCCGGATATAAAATTGTTGAAAATGTTCTGCAGGCCAAATCCGATACCAATGCCCAGGGCACCAAAGGCGACGGCCAGGGATGCCGTGTTCAACCCAAAGGCATGCAGGGCAATGAGAAGGCCTAATGCCCAGATAATATAAGCAGAGATGGTTGTAATGGACTCCTGCAGGCCCTCGGCCATGCCTGAACGGCTTAAAAATTTTTTCTGGAACAGCCATTTCCATATCCGCACCAGGGCATAGGTGAAAATAAGCACAAGTCCTGCACAAACCGCCCCCCAAAAACTGAAATGCATGTTGCCGATGCTCAAAGGGTGGGCCAGAACCTGGTACAGATGACCCAGTACGGTCTGAGGATTCCCCCAGATCAGCAGCAGAATAATTGAAAGGGTAACCATCCAGCAAAACTGACCTGCCCGGATGACCAGCCAATGGACAGGATAATCGTCATAAACAAACTTTTCCGTCCTGGTATGGCGTTGCTCCCTGTAATAGAGATCCCATTCCTGGAGCAGGTGATAG
Organism: Desulfobacter postgatei; assembly: GCA_003252055.1. Taxonomy (GTDB): domain Bacteria; phylum Desulfobacterota; class Desulfobacteria; order Desulfobacterales; family Desulfobacteraceae; genus Desulfobacter; species Desulfobacter postgatei_B. Next base: position 1,948 of record QKDP01000072.1, read on the forward strand.
AAGATCCCCCACCAGAAAAACGCCACAAGACTTTGAACCCAGGAAAGGACCCAGTGGGAGGCAAGCAGTTCATAACCGGTCATGTCCAGCATGAGTGAAACACCGGAAATCAGAAGCATCCCATATTTGGTGGTCAAAAGCCGGAGCAGCTGATTTTTATCCTGATTTTCCCCCGGGGAGTGCAGCGTATTGACATTGACATTCCGCCAGGTTTTCAGGGTCCAGACAAGCATGATAAGCGCACCTGTCATGCGCAGCAGGATCAACAGACCCGAACTTGGCCCCAAAATGTCGTGCACCACCCCATGGGCAAGAATAAAAATAGCTCCAGCCCTGGTGAAACGGATCAGATGCCGGGTATTGGATTTCCCGCCCACGGCATCAACAAAAACCGTTTTCAAGGACTGGCAGATCCACCTACACGCCAGCAGAATCATTATCACCAGGGCGGCCTCCCCAAAAATTTTGGACACCAGAACCATTTGGTCCAGACGGCTGTACAGAAAAATTGTCAACGCAGTTCCGGTCGGAATAATGGACATGGCCAGCAGATCTGAGGCCATCTGATGCCAGGCACCTAACTTTTGCACAACAGGCAGATTCGCTAAGCCCTTCGCCTTTTTTCTGAGCCGCCCCAGAATGCCAAGCACAGCGGCCAGGACAAAGAAAAATGATACCGCCAGAAGCTGTGCGTCCTGCCATAGTTTTTCAATTCCCGATATCCAGAACCGGGGATCAAAAACCAGCCAGATTTGTTCCATCAGGGTTTTGAATTCCTGCTGAAGAGAATTAAGCGCACCAAACCGCGCGTCCTTTTTTGTACGCTCAAACAACCCTTTTGCTTTTTTTTCTTCAATGGTTTTTTCAAATTGTGCATCCAGGGTTGTATATGCATCCTTTATTTCCGCCAGCTTGTCCAGACGGCCCTTGTATATCTGATCCAGCCGGGATACCACGTCCTCTTTTTCCTTGAGCACGTTTGCCAGCCGGGTTGCCGTCTTTTCAATGGCCCGGGCCGCGTTACCGGAAGCGGTGTTCTCTTTAACCTGGGCAAGTTCTGCCAGTTGCTTGTCAACCAGCAGCTTCTGATTTTTCAGATTTTCTAATTCCTGTTTCAGGGCCTCTTCTCCCGGGATCAACCCCTGAAACATATTCTGGGCGTCAACCATGGCGGTTTTCAGTTCAACCCTGCTTTTCTGGAGCTGGGCAAAATCAACATCCTCGGACAGCAGCAGATTCCTGAAAGAGGACAACTGGACCCGGTACCCGTTATATGCTGCTGTCAGGTACATCTGGTCCTGCTCTTCGCTCGCTATCCGTTTTTTATATTTTTCAAGGTCACTGAGTTCGGTCTTCAGGGATTTGTCAAGGATAGTGCCCAGTTCATCAATCAACTGGGACGTCGGGTCCTGTTCGGGTTCGGCAAAAGCAGACGTAAATCCGCTGAAAACAGTAAATCCGGCAAACAGGATCACAAAAAATTTGAGAATAAATTGAATATTCAAATTTTTCATATGAACAGGATTTTTTTCTGCCATTATTTTTCTAGAACCACCCTTTCTTTTTAAAATATACAACCATTGCTCCGCCGATCACCGCCATGCCACCCAATAAAGCAAAATACCCCCATCGCCACTCAAGTTCAGGCATGAATTTAAAGTTCATTCCGTAAATTCCGGCAAGAAAGCTTAAAGGGATAAAAATGGTGGCGATAATGGTCAGGATGGACATGACTTCATTCATACGGTTGCCCTGGGCTGACAGATAAAACCCAAGCATGCTGGACAAAAGCTCTTGAAGCGAAGTCACCGAATCCAGAATATGATTGACATGATCCAGAATATCCGCATAAAAACGGATGGTTGCATCCGGAACAAGCGGCGATTCGGATTTCATCAAACTGAGAATTGCCCCGCGCACCGGCCGGAGCTGTTTATTGAAAAATATCACCTCACGCTTCAGCCGGTGTATCTGTTCAAGGTGATCGGGATTTAAATCTTCGAGCATGTCACGTTCAACAGATTCCACGGCTGACGCAATCTGCCCGATCACATCAAGAGAGTGATCAACAACCGCATCAATCAGGGCATAAGCCAGGTAACCAGGCCCGGCCGTGCGTATGTTCCCCCTTCCGGTCTCAAGTCTTTTCTCTACTGCTTTAAGGCAGGGGGAAGGTTTGTCCTGGATAAAAATCACCAGGTTTTCCATGACAGCCATACTGACCTGGGTCTCTGATATCTCATGGTTCTCAGGATTAAAGGCCAGTTCCTTTAGGGTAACATAATAATAATTGTCAAAATCTTCAAATTTGGGAGGGTGTGCCGGGTCAACCATATCCTCCAGGGTCAGGGTATGGATATTAAATAACGCACCCATTCTTGAGAAGGTAAAATGATCATGTCTGCCGGTCACCTGTATCCATGCGGTCTTCTTTTTCTGAATCAAAGGCAGGGCTGCGTCAATGTCCGGGGGGTGGTATGTTTCAAACGAATCTTTAGAATAGGTTAAAACACAGATGTCGGACGCTGCCCCCGATGCGACCCGGGCATCAATCTGCAGGCCTGGCGGCGATCCGGCTTTTTTTTGTAATTTACTGAAAAATCTGGGCATAGCAACCCTTTCATTCAATTCACAACAGCAGATATCAAGTTAAGACCGCTTTATTATCATGGGACTTGGATTACGGATAGTTAACGGATAAAGTCAGGCGTGGTGGTTTTTCGTCTCCTGAACTGCCGGGTTATGTGATTTCACTTGTTTTAATTCATAAGCGATTGTGTCAGCACTTAAGTCTTGTTCGTTCGGCCATGTGATACCACAAAAGAGAGGTTTTACTTGCTTAAAATAATTTTTATCTTTTAATTGTTTAAATACCCC